>NZ_JAJKHN010000041.1:0-58676 GCF_020982715.1 Bacteroides sp. 1_1_30 | reverse complement strand
AATAAATGAGATAATTAATTGAATAATAACAATTTAACTAACTGAATCAGCTAGTGATTTCAACTACTGATTCGCATTATTAGCTAAAATATAGAAAGTTATTAATAGACGGATTTTTATTCATGGAGATAGCTGCATTATTATCAGGAGGTGTCGACAGTTCGGTTGTCGTACATCTCCTTTGTGAGCAAGGATATAAGCCTACTCTTTTTTACATTAAGATAGGTATGGACGGAGCGGAATATATGGACTGTTCGGCAGAGGAGGATATTGAATTATCTACTGCAACGGCACGTAAATACGGTCTGTCTTTGGAAGTGGTGGACCTGCATCAGGAGTATTGGGAGAATGTGGCGGCGTATGCCATTGATAAAATTCGGCAGGGATTGACACCGAATCCGGACGTGATGTGTAATAAGCTTATCAAATTCGGCTGCTTTGAACAGCGTGTCGGGAAAGATTTCGACTTTACAGCAACCGGTCACTATGCCACCACCTTACAACGTGATGGTAAAACATGGCTGGGCACGGCAAAAGATCCCGTGAAAGATCAGACAGACTTTCTCGCCCAGATTGATTACCTGCAAGTTTCCAAACTCATGTTTCCCATTGGAGGGTTGATGAAGCAGGAGGTACGTGAGATTGCAAACCGTGCCGGATTGCCTAGTGCCAAAAGGAAAGACAGTCAGGGGATTTGTTTTCTTGGAAAGATAAACTACAATGATTTCGTTCGTCGTTTTTTAGGAGAAAAGGAAGGGGCAATTGTTGAACTGGAAACCGGAAAGAAAGTGGGTACACATCGCGGCTATTGGTTCCACACAATTGGTCAGCGGAAAGGGCTCGGATTGAGTGGAGGTCCCTGGTTTGTAGTCAAGAAGGATATTGAGGAAAATACTATCTACGTATCTCGTGGCTACGGTGTAGAGACACAATACGGTAATGAATTCCGGATGCATGATTTCCATTTCATTACTGATAATCCTTGGAAAGGTCAGGAGAAGGAGATAGACATTACTTTCAAGATTCGCCACACTCCCGAATTTACAAAAGGAAAACTGATACAGGAAGGGGAGAGGCAGTTTCACATCTTGTCGTCCGAAAAGTTGCAAGGCATTGCTCCGGGACAGTTTGGGGTGATTTATGATGAAGAAGCAAAAGTTTGTGTGGGGAGCGGTGAAATCATCTGTTAAATAGTTTATTTTGATTGGTGAAGATTGGATTATCAGGAGATTTTTCACTACTTTTGTTTCGTAGAATATAAATAAAGGAGGATTGCTTATGACAACGATGGAATTGAAAAGTCTGAAAATGGACTTGGTGGAGGAACTCCTGAGTTTGAATGACAAAGAGATGCTCAATCGAGTGAAGAACTATTTGAAACGACTGAAAAAAATGGAAGCTGAAAAAGAAGAGGAAGAAATCACGAAAGAAGAAGTTCTAGCAGGGATTGACGCCGGACTGAAAGAGGTAAAACTTTCAATGGAAGGTAAGTTGGAGGTAAAGACTGCAAGAGAGTTCATTAATGAATTATGAAATTATAGTTAAGCCGACATTTCAGCGGGAGGCTAAAAGGTTGGCGAAACACTATTCCTCTTTTAAGGAGGATTTTGTTTCATTGATTGATGATTTAGAACAGAATCCTCTGCTAGGAACGGACTTGGGACATGGACTGCGCAAAGTTCGTATGAAAATAACTTCAAAAGGAAAAGGTAAAAGTGGAGGAGCAAGGGTTATAACATTTACTTTAGTCGTTTCTCAACAAGATGCAGTTTTGAATCTTCTTTATATTTATGATAAAGCAGATAGAGCGTCTATATCAGAAAAGGAAATAGAACAACTTCTGAAACAGAATGGATTGAAATAGAATAGAGAAAGGCACTGTTCACTAGTTTGTGCTAATAGGATGTGTAGGGTAATTCTTATAAGGCGGCATCTCAGATATAGTATTCCGCTAAATCCACAATCCCAGCCCTCATCGCATATTTAGTAGCTTCATGTACATTATTTACTCCCAATTTGCGAAAGATATTCTTACGATGACTGTTTATCGTATGGAAACTAAGATTTTTCTCTGCTGCAATCTCTTTCGTCGTTTTTCCCAATGCAATTTCTTTTAGGATATTCTTCTCCGTTTGTGTCAATAGATGATCGTCTACGCTTGAGGCAGCCAGCGGAGAAGAAGCGCCCGAAAGCAACAGATTGCTGACATGATTGCAAATATACCGTTGTTTGCGGGTGGCACATTGAATGGCAGTCATGATTTCTTCTTTTGAATTATCTTTCATCACTACCCCGAAAGCCATACTGCTGAACAGTACCTGGCGGAGAAAGTTCAGGCTAAGTTCGTCAGAGAATAGAATCCAGTCGGCTTCCTTGAATCTTTCCTGCAAGACAATCAATTCATCCGCCCCGGCAAAATTGAACAGTGTATAATCCAATACAATCACCGCTTGCGGATGCAATCGTAGCTGCTGAATCAGTTCAGCCTTGTTATCAGCTTCTAAAAGGAGGGACACTTCCTTTTGTTTACTTAGCAGGAACATCATTCCTGCCTTACTGATATCCTGATTGTCTGCGATGATAAATTCTCTCATAAGCAACGATGAATAAAAAAACTCCGCTACAAATGTACGCATTTTGCGCGATTTGTAGCGGAGTTATGATAAGATTCTTGTATCCGGATTACCAGGAACGTCCTTTGAAGATATTTGACTGGTCAAGCGGAACGATATTTCCGTTCAATGTCAGGTTATTGTTGCTGAAGTTCGGGCTGATGCTAACCGAAGCAGCATTGTTTCCGCTGCTCATATTGATAAATACTTGAGCGGAGATGCCGATACCCTGAACGCTGAATGAGCAGTTCACATTTCCTTTTTTGTCGATATTCATCTTCATATCCGAAGAATTACCATCTACTGTAACACCACCGATTCCGTTAGGACCTGGGTAAGGAGTGTTGAAAGCAGTCTGTACGGTAGCTCTGTTGCCGTTCATCAAGACGAAGTTTGTGTTTGAAGTAACAAAAGCACTCATACCGTTGCGGAAGACAACCTGATTAGCTTCCAATACAAATTGCTTGTTCTTCAAAGCCTGTACAGCTTGTTGATAGGCTGCCATGTCCTGCACCTCTTCTTCGGCACGGAGTTTTGCTCTTTCTGCATCTCTTTGAGCTTTTCTTTCTGCGCGGCGTGCTGCTGCGTTACTTTCTTGTGCATACATCATTGTGCTTGCACTTACTAATACTAATGCTACTAATGCAATAAACTTTTTCATAACTTTTTTTTGTTTAGGTTTAATACGTTGTTCGTTTATTGCAAAAACAAAGTGTATGCCAGATTGTTCACGAACGTCTTGCAATTTTATATCCGATGGCTGCCACAGTGATACTCATTAAGGGGCTGATAATGTTGAAAAAACAATAAGGTAGATACACAAGTGTGGGTACACTCAAGATAGTAGCTTGTGTCATTCCGCAACTATTCCATGGAATCAATACGGATGTAACGGTTACTGCATCTTCCGTCGTACGGCTTAGTAAGCAACTTTCATACCCTTTCTTGGCATAAATATCGCGAAACATATTTCCCGTCAGAATGATACTGATGTATTGGTCGGCAGTTGTCAGATTAAGAAACAGGCCGGAGCAGACTGTCGCTCCAACCACGCCGACTGTTTTCTTCATGAAGCGGACGAAGATGGAAGTGATACTTCCCAGCATACCGCTTGCTGTCATTGCCCCGCCAAAACACATGGCACACAGAATCAGCCAAATCGTATTCATCATTCCCGCCATCCCACGTGTAGCGATTAAATCTGTCAGAACGGCATTGTCTGTATGTAAATTTGTCGCTCCATAGACGGTCATCATCAGTCCTTTGAACAAAGAATCGAATCCGGAAACGGCAACTCCGGAAATCTCTTGCAACAACTCCGGCTGAAATATCAAAGCAAAGACACCAGCCAGCAGAGTGGATAGGAACAGCGTAACGATAGAGGGTACTTTCCGTGCTATCAGTATTCCGGTTACAACAGGGACTATTAACAACCACGGAGTGATATGGAACTTTTCATTCAAAGCGGTTGCCACCTCCGCAATATGTTGTGTATTGCTGGCATCATGGGAAAGTCCTGCCACTGTGAAAATAATCAGCGTGATGATAAGAGACGGTACCGTAGTAATCATCATATAACGAATGTGACGGAACAGGGGAGTGTCTGTGATGGAAGACGCCAGGATAGTGGTTTCGGATAAAGGAGATATTTTATCCCCGAAGTATGCCCCCGAAATGATAGCTCCGGCAATCCATCCATCTTCAAAGCCTTGCGCCTTTCCGATACCCATCAATGCAATACCGATAGTGGCAATAGTGGTCCACGAACTTCCGGTCATTACAGAAATCAACGCGCAGATGATGCAGGTCGATGCCAGGAAGAAACTGGGATGGATAATTTGCATCCCGTAATAGATTAAAGTCGGCACTACTCCGCTAATCATCCAAATGCCACTCAACGCACCGATTATCAACAGAATGATGATGGCTGTTGCCACTCCGGCAATATTGTTGGTGATGGCGAGCTCGTAATCTTTCCAGGGAATCTTATAAAACACCATACCGATCAGGATACAAATGGCTGTAGTGGTAAGCAATGACACTTGACTTCCGCCGCTTAGGGCATCACTGCCAAAGGTACGGATAGTGGCAAACAATAATAACACCAGTACAACAATCGGTATCAACGATACGAGGGGAGAGGGAGCTTTCTTCATCTTGATTCTTATAACCTTTTATTTATTTTCCGGCTACTGTTTGTTGATAGCCGCGCAAAGATACAACAAAAAAGAATGAAATCTTTTGCTTCAAAACATCTGGTAATAAAAATTATTAGATGTTTATATTTGATTGGAATATATAGGAGACGGCTCAACTGGCAAAAGTCTTGCGCCTGATCCACCAGTAACGGATGAAAAGCACTCCTGTCAGGATGAGGGCGATGGATAATCCGGTATAGAAAACAGAAATGAACGTTTCGGGCAGGAGGTGGAAGCTACGGATGGTGATTCCCAGGGAAATCATGAATATCATTGTAATCCAGCTTTTCACATCGAAAAAGGAGAACGGACAATTCCGGCGTTCTTTCTTTTGCTCGATTCGCTGGGTATGTTTATAGTAGAGCCTTCTGAAAACCAATACGAAGAATAATAAGAAAACCACGGTGGCTTCTCCTATTTTGAACATCCAATCTTGGGAAGTGTTTAACCAGGTCACAATTCCTATTCGCAGAATATTGGCACCGGCTATAATCCAGACGGCACCGGCTGTGATAAGTAAGATTTGTCTGTTAACTCCGTATTTCATTGGCGTTTTATTGTAATAAACGGTTTGACCGTTCGTTTTGTTGACTCATTTCTTGTAGAAAATCGTAATTAATAAAGAAATCCCGGTTAAAATGACTCCGATACTGATAACTCCGTGCCAGCCATACAGTTGCCAAAAGCTGCCTGCCAGAAATGTTCCCATAGAACCACCGATAAAGTAAGTAGTCATGAAAACTGTATTAATACGGTTCGAAGCACGCGGATTCAGTTCGAAGATACTTGTCTGGTTACTTAGCTGGATGCACTGCATTCCTATGTCAATGATGATGATACCGGCGATGATACCGACAAAGGTGTTTTCACCGACGAAGAACAACAACCAGGCAAAGAGAATCAAACCGCAGCCGATAAAGTTGAAGCGGCGTACACCTACCCGTTTTACGTATCTTCCTACAAAAGAAGCAGTCAATGCACCGGCTACTCCGCAAAGTCCCAGCATACCGATTACATCGCTGTTGGCGAAGAACGGAGCTTGTCCCATTTTAAAAGCCAGACAGGACCACATGGCAAGGAGAGAACCGAAATTCAGTGCTGCCCGAATCGAATAAATGCGTAGTTGCGGATATTCTTTCACTAAGGCTAACAGAGATTTCATCAGGTCGCTATATTTTCCCTGGAAGTTGGTCTGAATATCGGGAAGGACTTTTAATACAACAATCGCGCAGATAAACATCATGCCTGCAGCAATGTGATACATTTCCCGCCAGCCAATCAGTTCACCGATAAATCCGCTGACGACACGTGAAGCCAGAATACCGGTCAATAGTCCTGATAAGACAATTCCTACGTTTCTGCCTTTATGTTCCGGACGGGAAAACTGCGCGGCTATGGGAATGAATATTTGTGGAATCATGGAACAGACTCCCGTGAGGAATGAAGCGATGAGTATCAGATGGAAATTGCGTGTCAAGGCAATCGTCAAGAGGGAGAAGATTAGGACGGTGAAATTGACAAGGATGATTTTCTTTCGTTGATATAAGTCGCCTAAGGGGGTGATGAACAACAGTCCTGCTGCATAGCCTATTTGCGTGACCATGGCAATCAGGTTAGTTCTGAACTCTGATATGCCAAGTTCATGGCGTATCATATTTAATAGAGGTTGGATATAATAGATGTTGGCTACCGAGACACCTGCCACAATAGCAAGTGTCCAGAGGATGGATGCCGGTAGTCCTCCGTTTTCTTTTAATGGCTGTTTCATGCGGCAAAGATAATAAAATAAGATGTTTATTCGATGAAGAAAGTAGTGGAAACTGTGTTGCCTTCTCCGTCTACTGTCGTCAGGGAATGTTTGCCGGGAGCGGGTTGCAGGGAAATTTTGTGGAAATCCTGCGTTTGTGTCTGATAGGTGTCGTCAAGATGCCAGAAGATAGTCGCATTGGGGTTACTGTGTGCCAGTTCGACCGTGAGAAACCCTTTACTGCCGTCCAATTGTTTGGGCAACTTGATATGGGCGTTCATCGGAGGGTAGATGAACTGCATGGATTGGAAAGAATCTTCTCCACAGCCGGCTTTGAAAGGTGGCAGTGGTTTGTATTCCGGATGGTGCTGTTTATAGTACCACTCCCATACGGGTGGCAGGGCAAACCATGATTTCTGAATGGTAGGTTCGGTATTTGCACAGTTTTCATAGATGCGGTGGCTTTCATCGGCAGATAGGGTGACGAGATGATGGTAAGGACAAGCCTCTGTCCGTAATCCGGCAGGAAGAATCAATACGGTATCAGTTTCTTCACAGAAACGTCCTTTCAGATGACCGGACTGGCGGCATATTTCCGCATCAACGAAAACGTCTGTGGGACGTTCGAACCAGGATGAAGAAGGGAGATAACTGAATATGTCGAATAATACGGGACCGGCAGTTTGTGCACCAACCAATCCGGGCTTTCCTTCTCCGGTTGCATTGCCTACCCATACGCCTACTGCATAGCGCGGAGTCACACCCACTGCCCACGCATCACGGAATCCGTAGCTGGTTCCGGTTTTCCATGCGATAGTTTGCATGGATGGAATTGATTTCCAATCAATCTCTTCGGGACGGTTGACTTCTGTTAAGGCGGAGAGGGTGAGCCAGGCTGCTCCTGCTTTAGCCGAAGTGGTTTCTTCCGAATTCTCTTCTATGGAGATAGGACTGGAGTTACTTTGTTCTCGTTTTTTCTGCTTGTTATGATTGCTTTTATGATTACGGCTTGTTTGCTTCGTATCATTGTTTATTGGTTCTGTATTTTCTGTTTCCAGTAGTATCTGTGCTTCCTTTCCTTGAGATACGGTCGGGGAGGGGCTATTGCTGGAAAGGCTTCGTCCCATTTGCGCATAGGCATTCGTTACATCCCATAATGTTGCTTCTGCACCTCCTAAAATCAGTGACAAACCATAATGAGAGGCTGCTCGATTGATAGTCTTGAATCCCATCTGTTGCAACAAATGGTGAAACTTGGGTACTCCATATCTTTGTAACATGGTTACAGCCGGGATATTCAACGAACGGGCAAGGGCTTCGGAAGCGGGAACAGCTCCTTCAAACTGCATACTGAAGTTTTGAGGAGTAAATCCGTTGATATTAACCGGTACATCCGGTAACAGCATTTTCGGCAATAAACTTCCTTCCTGTAGCATGGCATTGTAGAGAAAGGGCTTTAAAATACTGCCTGTACTTCTGGGAGCTTGGATCACATCTACCTGGTTTCCTCCTTGTTTACGGTCGAAATGTACATTTCCGCAGTATGCTACTACTTGATTGGTGGGAATGTCGATAACCAGAATTGCCAGGTTGCGGATATCACTTCGATTAAACTCGTTGCTCCACCGTTCTGCCAAACTCTCTATGTGGGTTTGTATCCCTCTGTCAATAGTTGAACGGGTATATAGCCCGTTTCTTTCCTGATAGAAACGACTGACTAGGTGGGGAGCTATTTGAGGAAGCGGATGCGGCTCGTCGGGTAACGGTTCGCTGACAGCTAATTCGTAGGTAGACGTATCGATAATCTCTTCTTCAAAAAGTTGCTTTAATAGACGGTTGCGTTTGGAAAGCAGTGTCTTTCGTCCTTTGGATAGATGGATCATGGCAGGGGCATTGGGGAGGACAGCCAGCATGGCCGATTCCGCCCATGATAAATCTTCGGCAGAATGACCGAAGTAACGCCAGGCAGCAGCATCCAATCCTACAACATTTCCTCCGAATGGCGCATGAGAGACATACATGGATAAGATTTCCTCTTTAGAAGCCCGAAATTCCAGACGGGTAGCCCATATCATTTCAACGACTTTCTCTCCGAGAGTTCTGGGCTTGTTCCGGGCGAGACGAATGGTTTGCATGGTAAGAGTACTTCCTCCGCTTACGACACGTTTGTTCTTTAAATTTTGATAGAGTGCCCTTCCGGTAGCTAACGGATTAACTCCCCAGTGGTGATAAAAGTGTTTGTCTTCAAAGGTAATGAGGCATTGCTTGATTTTTTCGGGTGTTGTTTTTCGGGGAGAAAACCGCCATTGACCGTCCGATGCGATACGTGCTCCCAATAATTCTTCATTTCGATCAGTCACAACGGTAGAGTAGGGTACATGAAACAGTTGCCGGGGAAGGCAAAAGATGTATCCTATTATCAAAAGAGTAATGCTTATAGTCATTACTTTCTTAGTGACAGATAATCGTTTGAAGAATTTTATAGGATTCATTTAAATATTAAAAGCTAAGAGACATATCTTTGTGACAAATAATTAAGTAAGAAATAATAAGGTACGAAATAATTAGGCACGGATTACACGGATTACGCGGTTTAAGTGAACGAGTAGAACCGTGAAATCCGTGTAATCCGTGCCAAGTATTATCGACTGACAATGGTTCTTCCTGCTTTGCTTCGTGCCTGTACGTTTACATCATACATCGCTTCACATTGAACGGCAGGGAGAATAAAGTTACCAGCATAGGTCGCTTGTAACCTGACAGTGAATACCTTTGTCTCACCGCGGCGCAGATTGAAATAGGTCAACACCCTGTCATCACGTATATCCTGATAGCTGTACTTGCTGACTGATTGACCGGAGCCGTCGGCTGCTGCGTTTTCCGTTTCGGGAGCAACCATTCTTTCATTGTATATTTCCCAACCGGACGGTATGATATGCGTCAGTGCCAGATTAGTGTAATCGGAAGTACCGCTGATATTGGATATTGAGGTGATAGCCATAAAGTCAGTTCCCTGTATGATGTCATTGACAGAGAGCGGTGTACCGTTCAGGTTAGCATATCTTATATCCATGCGGAGGTTATCGCTGATAGCTGGTAACGTATCGTTTAATAACTGCGTACGTGTGATAAGGTCTACGCTAAGCGCTCCCTTTCCTTGATTCTTCACAGAAACAGTGCCGGATTTTGGAGTGGTAGCGATCTCTTTTTCAAACACAGCTTTGGCTGATTTTACAGCCGGTTGCTGTTTATCGTTCCATGACCATACAAAATCCAGTGTGCCTGATAACTTTTCTGCCAGACGTCCCATTGCCATCAGAGCAAAAGCGGTAGATTGTGTACTGAACCAATCCTCTTGTGACAGATTCTTAGAAACGACTTTCGCTTGTTGCAAAGCATCCCGTTCCCGGTTCATCAGGATGAGTGTTTCCAAAATCATAGCTTCATCACGATCGGAAGAACCGTAAATCTGATTCATGGAAGAGTAGGGGTTCACCGTTGTTTCCACATTATACACAAGTTCTTCAGCCGGTTTCATCTTTCCGGTCAGTGCGTATGCGGCTGCCAGCCTCCATTTGGCCTGAATAGATAATCCGGTCTGTTCTTTCATTCGGTTCATGGCTCCATATTCCGGTACTCCTGCCAATGCAAGGGTATATAAACGGAAGGCTTGTTGCAATTCCGACTGCCATTGCTGCCAACCGCTTGCTTCCTGCGGCATACGCCAGTTTTGTGCGGCTGCACGTTGGAAGCGCTTCCACTTGTTCAGTACGTTCGCATGAACGGCATATCCTTTTTCTTGCGCCAGCGTCAGGAACATTCCTGCATAAGAACTGATCCATTCGTCGGCAACAGCATTCCCCGGCCAATATACAAATCCGCCGTTGGGGAGCTGACGACCATAAATCTGCCGGATAGCTTCCTGTACATTCGTCTTTATCTTTTCGGCTTCCGTCTTATCTATCGTCTTGAATTGAGCGACAAACAGAAGAGGCAGAGCCTTGGAAGTCAACTGCTCCGTGCAATGGTGCTGATAATTGTATAAGAAGTCGAACCGACGGCTGATATCTACCGAAGGTATGCGGGATACTTCCAGCTTGATCTGATTATTTGCGGAAGAACTGCTTAGGTTGTATGACAATTCTTTGCTTTGTCCGGCTTCTATCCATTGACTGTTGCGCAGGGTTACTACCGGATTCGGATTGCGTACGTCTATTTCAATGGTTTCTTTGGTTTGTTGTCCACCGCCATTTGCTGTCAGGTGGATCGTAGCCTTTCCGGTTTTGCTGCCTGTTTTTAAGGTAAAGAAGACAAGTTGGTCTCCCGGTTGGGTAAATTTGAGCGATTGTTGGTTAGCTCCTACAATCTGTACTCCTCCACCGGATGCCTGAAGTGATACGGTCACATTCTTCACTTGATTCTCCATCGCAAAGATATTGACCGGAACGGTAATTTCTTCCTGAATACTAAGCACACGGGGCAAAGTAGACAACATCATCAATGGAGTTCGTACGAAGGCAGTCTTTTCCGCATTGCCATAAGCACCGTCCTGTCCGGCAACCACCATGGCACGTACCGAACCTACGTACATCGGAAGTTTCAATGTATGCGTCTGGCTCTTTCCTTTTCCCAGATAGAAAGGACCTATAAACTTGACTACCGGTTTAAAACGGTTTGCTTTAGCATCGGCAGGTTTCAGTGTGGCGTCTCCACCTGTGCTGAAAAGCGAACTGTAGCTTCCGGCAGAAGCTCCCAATACATTATCATACATATCCCATGTCCGGATGCCAAGCGCTTCGCGTGAATAGAAATCATTCCATGGGTCCGGGGTCTTGAAGTTGGTAAGATCCAATAAACCGTCGTCTACAATCGCCAATGTATAAGTCATCGGTTTACCGCTCTTTTCGCTGACGGTCACGTTGAAGTTGGTTTCCGGGCGTAACACTTCCGGCATCTGTATCTGCGGTTGCAATACTGTCTGACTGTTAGTGACAAATACTGGAACAACACCGTACATACGGATAGGCAGGTCATTGACTGTTTGTGCGTGAGGCTGTAACAGACTGATATGCAAATATACGTTCGGAGTCATCTCCGGCGTAATCTTGAATGTATATTTCGTATCTCCTCCGTTGGAGACTTCTATCCATTCCTGACGTAATACTGTCGAACCGTTTTCGATAGATACCAGTGCACGTCCTCCCGCTGCTGCAGGAATAATGGCTGTGGCTGTTTCTCCAATTTCATACGAATCTTTGTTCAGAGAGAAAGCAAGCATCTTGATACCGCTGGGATCTGTTTTGCTCGAACGTCCGCGCCATTCCGGCCAGTCTATATAAACGGTTCCTCCAGTGGCATGTCCGCTCTCTTTGTCTTTTACGTAAACCAAATATCGTCCCCACGACGGATAATCGACGCGGAACTTGAAGGATGCTTTCCCGCCTCTTGTCTGTAAATTGCCGCTGGCAACAGGCGTGATGGAACTGTTGTTGATGTAAGTGCCAAAAGATTCACCGCTGTTCTCCCACCACCAGCTCCAGCCGATGCGGTATATTTTGTATTCCAGATTAGTACGGTTCACTAACTGTCCCTGCGTGTTTACAGTCACGATGTCGAATACGTGGTCTTTGTCCGTTTCAATATATTTGCCTTTCGGCTGGTTCAAGTTGATACCGATGTAAGATGTAAATGGCGAGAATGGGATTGTTTGGGTGTAGATGCTGGCATCTCCTCCCGGTTCGAATACACGGGTGGTGAAAGTTGCATTCAACATACCCGGTGCTTCGGTTGCGGTCGGAACTTTCAGTGTGACACTGGCTTTTCCTTCTGCATCCAGTGTACCGTCGAATACATCAGTTTTGATAGTTGTGAAATTCGTGGCCGGATTATTGAAGATATATTGTCCGTAATTCTTAAACTGTGTATTCACTTTAGATAAAGACATTTCTATTTTAGCTTTCAATTTGGAGGCAGTGGCTCCTGTCAGCCAGGTTGAAGTGAGTGGGGCGTAGACATCCTTGTCCGTAGCTTGAAGAGTCTTCGGCAATGCCAGGTTTATTTTCAAGCGGTTGGGCTTTATGGTTTCGATACGCAGACCTTTGTGGAAGGTGGTTCCTCCTACTTTAATATATGCATTCCAGAGCCCGGTTGGATCTGTAGCCAGTGTCGGAACGTCGAATGTGTAAAATCCGTTCATTCCTTGCGTTGAAATCATTTTGGTGTAGAACTGTCCTCTCGGATTGTATATTTCCAGTGCTACGGGATGCTTGTCGGGGATTCTCTTTTCGCGGTCCTCCAATATAAAGGAAATGTGCAATGTGTCTCCCGGTCGCCATACTCCTCTTTCGCCATATATGAATCCTTTCAATCCCTTTTGAATATCTTTTCCTCCTACATCGAATCTGCTGACGGACTGTTCTTCACCGTCTACGACACGCACATACGCCTTTTGCTTTTCCGATTCTGCCACGATAATGAAAGGTACGCCCTTCGGAGTGATTTCAACGAACCCGTCTCCATTGGTTTCTCCCTTTCCTATGGGCTGTAATTGGAAATTATATGCTGTTACCTGTGCTTTTCCTATCGGTTTGGTGTCCAAAATATTGCTTACGGCAATCCATAGTTTGTTCAGTGAATTTCGTTTTACAATCATCCCCAGATTGGAAGCAAACACATTACATGCAGCAATTCGGTCTGAATTCATATAATAAGATGGATGGCATGGATTGTCGCGTTCCGTCCATCGGTACACGCTCCAGTCCATTGTTCCTCCGTTGTAATAATAGTAAGCTTCGGGCGTATTCCAGATGGCTTCATCTTCTTCAGACAAGACACTTCCGCTTACTTTGGTCAACCCATCGGATGTGTTACTGTCGGCGAATTTCATATTCTGATTCTCGTTTCCTCCACAAGGATAAGCGGAGTATTCCTGACGGAATGAAAGTATGACACGGTATATGGCACCCGGCTCCTGATGAATCAACCCGGCAAGATCTATTGAGTAATCCCCCCAATGATGAATGTCTTTGGAAGCATCTTTGGCAAGCCACAATGTTTTCTTATAAACCAGCCTTCCTGAGCGGCGTAGCTCATTGGCTGAGGCGAGCGAATTGGTTTGCATGAACATCAATACATTATTCTCGAAGATACGGATCACACTCAAATCCACGGCATACAGATTGACAGCCCTGAAAGGAATAATCAGATTTTTCGAATCGGGCAGGATGGCGGCGGAGGTAGACATTTCTACTTGTGGTTTCAGACTAACTTCACTGAACGAGATCGTATGTGAAGTTCCCAGCGCTTTACCTTGACTGTCTTTGACTCCTTCATGGATATTCAATGTCAGTTTATTCTGCGTGTTTGCTTCGAAATAGATGAAGACTCTGTTCTCGTTAATTTGGAAGATAGATGAAGAGACTTCCGGAATCTCAATCAGTCCTTTTAAATCCTGGGTAGTGGATAAAGGAGCGGAGAAAACAATCTCAATTCCGTTTTCCGGTTGTTCAATGCGTTCGGCAGACATAAAACGGAAGCAATCTTTAGCCGGTATCAGCACTTCTTCGCTTTGTTTGCGGTCAATGCCGGCTGGGTTACCATTGGCTGTAATGGTCAATGGGTAATCATCAGCTTCTCTGGGTATTTGTCTGATGTTGAACTGATACCGGGTAAGGTTGTCTGTCGCGGTGACTTCTACCGGATAACTCTTCTTGCCATCGCTGGCAGTCAGCATCTTTTCCACTTCCTCTTTTTTCACTACATCGCTGAAGCGTATTTCTCCTTTAATATTTATTTCATCCGGTTGGGTAGCTGTAATTGGCAACGACTCCAACTGCAAAGTGAAGTTACGTTCCTGCACACGGAATGAGAAGTTGAACTCTTTTAGTTTTTTGTCCACTTCGATGAAGTCTCCCAGTTGGAAAGTTCCTTCGTAGAGCGTTCCCGGTTTCAATGTTCCTTCTTCCGGCACAAACTCAATGGTGTTGTTGCTTACCCAATATGCTTTTCCTTTTAATGAAGGGGAAAAGCTGAACGGATTGTTTTTTAACTCACTGTTCAGATCCACCATGGGTTGGTCATGGGTCAACTCTATGCGTATGGTTGAATTCTGTGAAATAACTCCTCCCGTATACGCATTTACATACGGTGCATAATCGGCAGAAGGAATGATGTCTTTTTGAGTACGTGTGCATGAATATAGGCCCACAGTCATCATGATAAGTAGGAGTAGTCCGGTAGCACTAATGCTACGTGTAGTCTTTGTTAGTCCCATAGCGATGAGTTTTTTATAGTTCAACAAACAAATATACAGTTTTTATGCTAAATCCTTTGTTATTCTGATTATTTTTGCAAGTTCTTAATCAATTTATTTATGGGGAAAAAGAAAGAATACAAAGAGGCCAATCGACGATTTCTGAAAAAACTGTCTTTTCAGGAAGGTGTTTTTGCGTTGCCGTGTGGAATTTATTACAAAGTTTTGGAAACTGGTGAAGGTACGATTTCTCCGGGTGCGCGGAGTATTGTTACCGTGCATTACAAAGGAAGTCTGATTGATGGCCGGGTATTTGATAATTCTTATGAACGTACTTGTCCCGATGCCTTACGTCTTAGTGATGTAATAGAAGGGTGGCAGGTAGCACTTCAGAAAATGCATGTTGGGGATAAATGGATTATCTATATACCTTATGCAATGGGATATGGTATTAAATCTTTTGATTCTATTCCTGCTTACTCGACATTGATATTCGAAGTGGAACTGCTTGGAGTTGCATAGAGGTGAGCTATATACGATCAGATGCATGGATATTTTTCTTTTAGCTTCTTCATAAAGGATTTGCTTTTGCAAAGGTAGCTAAAAGTAGAAATATCCGGTAATAAAAATATGCAGCTTTGGAGACATTTAATAATGCTGACCTATCTTATAGTTCCTTTATGTCCTTGGCAGAATTATCTTCTGCCAGTTCTTTAATCTCTTTATTCAAAAACACAGAAAGTACAGTTCTTACTACAACAACTCCGCCCAAGATTGCCAGCTCATCCAAAGTAGGATCAACTACAGTTTTCAGAATGTCGGATGCGATTAGAAATTCCAGTCCCAGCAAAAGGTAACTGCCGAAATCTGCTCTAAGCTGCCGGATATTATTAATGGTATAAGTTCCGTTGAACCGTTTTATCTCATTGCGCAGGAAGGCAACGAAACCAACGAGCACACCATAGGTCACAATCAGTAGACTGATAACACTGATGATAGTGGCGAGTGTATTTAAGAATGTGAGTAGCATTGTTGTATAATGTTTAGTATCTGTTATATAAACAAGCGAAGTTGTATATTAGTTCTTAAATAGATCTTTCGTTAGGATTGAGTTCTCAATCTAATTTGTGTATCAATAAAATACAAATCTCCATCTATTCCATAAAGTATCGCCTGTGTACTCAAAGTTGTTCAGCTTTACAACTATATCTTCATCTCCTGTATAGACTCATTTTCTCCATCTTTACTTAAGAATTCTATATTCAAATTAGAGGGGGGATCCATAAATCGTCTGAATTGGCAAATGAAATTAACTCTTCAATTTGCCTTCTCTTATAGCTCTCTGTTGGTCCAAACGTTCTTGTTGCTTCCTTTTTTCTTCTAATGAGGCTGGCTGCTTGCTCCATAATGCTATTGACTTGCGAGTACGCTCTATCCATTGCTTGTGAAATTCGTTGATGTATTCCATAATTTTATTGATTATGAACTTATGCAGATATGGTTATTAGGTTTATATCCAACAAAGTTCAGTTGATAAATTAGCATTGTTATATAATAATTCTTTGGTGTTTATGCCAATATCTTTTTATAAATATAGAATGGAAACGCTATTCCAAAAGTTTTTGTTTTTAAATAAAAATAGGAGAGTGCTGTATTGAGGACTCTCCTTATGTATAAAAGTAATAAATTACTTACCCAAAGCCTGAGCTCTGTCAACAGCACAAGCTACTGTACAACCTACCATCGGGGTGTTACCAATTCCCAGGAATCTCATCATTTCTACGTGAGCAGGAACAGATGAAGAACCAGCGAACTGAGCGTCTGAGTGCATACGCCCCATCGTATCTGTCATACCGTATGAAGTAGCGACACTGCATCCCTATAATTCAATCAAATTAATCGTAAATGATTGTTTTACAGGTTAATATTGAAATGTTTTAAAGAACGCTCCAGATTATAAATCTCTCTGCTTTGAATAAATGGTCGTGAATAAGTCACAAACCTTATATATTTAGTAATGCTGTTACTTCATTTTTTAGTTTTGGCAAATGATTAATAACCATACTCCAAAGTATATCTACGGATAGACTATCATAGCCATGTATGATATAATTCCTGGCATCTACTATTTTACGAGAATTGGTTATAGCTATATCTTTATCAACTTTTAGTATTCTATTCATAGCTTCACCAATAATTTCTATGTTTCTTTCAACGGCTCGTCTAAGGCATAGGTTACTATAGAAGTCATCATAAACTTTAGGAGCATTGCCGAAGAAACTTTCTACTTCTTCAATGGCAGTTAGAATATCTTGCAAGTGTTTCTTTATTAATTCATCCATAGATTAAAGTTTTAGTTGCATCCACATTCTTCTTCAAATATGGATTCTTAATAGTCTGTTCTTCTAGTAAGTCTACTTTTCTACCAAACAAATTTTCTAAAGCATATTTGAAATCAAAGAAATTATCAAAGTAATCGCTTACTTCTGCCTTATTAAAATCGACAATTAAATCAACATCGCTGTTGTCATTAAAACGACTCGTAAGAACAGAACCAAAGACAAATAATTTATGTACCTTATGTTTTTTGCATAGGTCAATTATCTTTTGGATATTATTTTCAATCAGCTTCATAGGTGTATCTCCTTTCAATGCAAAGATAATTAATAACTCTTACTTTAACAAGGTATCATTAGGGATAGTTGTATTAATACTCTACTTTTTTTGCATTGGACTAATAAATACTTTCTTTTTTAGTTTAAAGTAGTATCTATATCCATCTTAGTAAAGTGAAATCAGTATTAGGTAGGAATACAAAACTAAACTATATTAGAAAGGTAGGAGAGAGGTAAATCAGCAGTTCAATCTATGAACATACTGAAAATAAAAAATCCCCATAACCTTATCAGTTACAGGGATTTACTATATGGTAATTATTTGAATTACTTACCCAAAGCCTGAGCTACGTCTACAGCACAAGCCACAGTACAACCTACCATAGGATTGTTACCAATTCCCAGGAAGCCCATCATTTCCACGTGAGCAGGAACTGATGAAGAACCAGCGAACTGAGCGTCAGAGTGCATACGACCCATCGTATCTGTCATACCGTATGAAGCAGGACCGGCAGCCATGTTATCCGGGTGAAGAGTACGACCTGTACCACCACCTGAAGCTACAGAGAAATATGGTTTACCAGCAAGAACACGTTCTTTCTTGTAAGTACCTGCAACTGGATGTTGGAAACGAGTCGGGTTAGTAGAGTTACCTGTGATAGATACGTCTACACCTTCTTTCCACATGATAGCTACACCTTCGCGAACGTCGTCAGCACCATAACATTTTACTTTTGCACGAGGACCGTCAGAGTAAGCGATTTCGCGAACAACTTTCAGTTCACCAGTAAAGTAATCGAATTGAGTCTGAACGTATGTAAAGCCGTTGATACGAGAGATGATCTGAGCAGCGTCTTTTCCAAGACCGTTCAAGATACAACGCAACGGTTCTTTACGTACTTTGTCTGCTTTAGCAGCGATTTTGATAGCACCTTCAGCAGCAGCGAAAGATTCGTGACCTGCCAGGAAAGCGAAACATTTAGTTTCTTCACGCAGCAACATAGCAGCAAGGTTACCATGGCCGATACCAACTTTACGGTCGTCAGCTACAGAACCCGGGATGCAGAATGCTTGCAGACCGATACCGATAGCTTCAGCAGCTTCAGCAGCGTTTGTACAACCTTTTTTAATAGCAATGGCAGTACCTACAACATAAGCCCATTTTGCATTTTCAAAACAGATAGGCTGAGTTTCTTCACACGTTTTATAAGGATCAAGTCCATGAGCTTCACAGATAGCGTTAGCTTCTTCGATATCTTTGATGCCGTTAGCGTTCAAAGCAGCGATAATCTGTTTGATACGACGGTCTTGGCTTTCGAATTTTACTTCTCTAATCATTGTTTCTTTCCTCCTTATATTATTCGTGACGTGGATCAATAGATTTAACTGCTCCCTGTTCTGCTGTTACGCGTCCGTAAGTACCTGTAACTTTCTTCAAAGCTTCGTTAGCATCAGTACCTTTCTTGATTTCGTCCATGAACTTACCCATGTGTACGAATTCGTATCCGCAGATTTCGTCGTTCTTGTCCAAGAAGATTTGTTTGATATAACCTTCTGCCATTTCAAGGTAACGAGGACCTTTAGCCAAAGTACCATAAAGAGTACCTACCTGGCTACGAAGACCTTTACCCAAGTCTTCCAAACCTGCACCGATAATCAAACCACCTTCAGAGAAAGCTGATTGAGTACGTCCGTATACGATTTGCAAGAAAAGTTCGCGCATTGCAGTATTGATAGCGTCGCAAACAAGGTCAGTGTTCAATGCTTCAAGGATCGTTTTTCCCGGAAGAATTTCAGCAGCCATAGCAGCAGAGTGAGTCATACCGGAACATCCGATAGTTTCAACTAAAGCTTCCTGAATGATACCTTCTTTAACGTTCAGTGTCAGTTTACAAGCACCTTGTTGAGGAGCGCACCAACCGATACCGTGTGTCAAACCAGAAATATCAACGATTTCTTTAGATTTTACCCATTTGCCTTCTTCGGGTATGGGAGCCGGTCCGTGGTTAGGGCCCTTCTTTACAACACACATGTGTTCCACTTCGTGTGAATAAGTCATAATTAGCTCTTTTTTTAGTGATATAATTAAAAATACGTAGTCACGATTCTCTAAATCGCCCACAAAGGTAGTCGATTTATTTGTTTCTGCAAATCGCCTTTTATTACTTTTTTGTGAAAAGAGACAAATCTGTTTACGTTTTTTCGTCGTTTGTAAAGTCGGGATTGCATTTGTGAAAGATTGAGACCGCGAGAACTATCTATCCTGTGCTTTGTTGTTATTAGAAAAAGAAAATTTATGGAACTGAATCAGATAGATATACATTATTTAATAGCGGCAATTTGCGTTATTTCATCTGCGCTTGTGTTTTATACGATAGGTGTTTGGGGAGAACGTCTTCAAAGGAAATTAAAGTTTTGGCATATCATTTTCTTTCTTCTCGGGTTGCTGGCCGACACGGTGGGTACAAGTCTGATGGAGCATATTGCCGAACTTACTCATCTGCATGACGAAATGCATACGGTGACAGGGGCAATTGCTATTCTTCTGATGTTTGTACATGCGTTATGGGCGATATGGACCTATGTGAAGGGAACGCCTATAGAAAAGAGACATTTTAATCGTTTCAGCATTGTAGTTTGGTGCATTTGGCTTATACCTTATTTAATAGGAGTTTATTTGGGGATGCGATTACATGTATAATAAATAGCCTGAATAGAGCCGGCTATTCATAAATCACCTTACAATATTCTTGTCGGCTGACGATAGCCGGCGATTCGGACAACTATCGTTGTCTGATTAGCCGACTGGAGTTGACTGGATAGCCGACTGGAGTCGTCTGTTATTAAACAGTTGCTTTCCGTTCGGGATATATATGCTATTTGCCTGTTTCTATTAATATAGCAAGTATTGGTTCTCACTATGTGGTGAAACTGTGAAATACATATTCTGTGAAGGATGTGAATACCGTGTTTTATATGATTTGTTCACAGGAAGTGTCTGTAAATGAGTTGATATGCGTCGTGTGAAGGCAGTGGAGGATAGATAATGAAGTTAAGACAGGTAAGATTGTGGAAGGATTATTACTGGATGTAGAATAAAATTCGTAGCTTTGCTGCATAATTTATATAAGAAAGTTATGATCGAAGTTGTAGAATCTACTTTGCAAAAGGCTGCGGGTGAAGGAATGGATGAATTTATCCAGGCGTTTACAGATAAATATAAAGAGATTATCGGTGGCGAACTAACTGCCGAAACAATGCCTCTGCTGACAGGGGAACAACATTCTTTGCTGGCTTATCAGATTTTTCGTGATGAGGTGATGGCGGGGGGATTTTGCCAATTGATTCAGAATGGTTATGGTGGCTATATATTTGATAATCCGTTTGCGAAAGTGATGCGTTTATGGGGAGCGGAAGAGTTTTCGAAATTAGTTTATAAGGCTAAGAAAATCTTTGATGCCAACCGGAAAGACTTGGAAAAGGAACGGACGGATGATGAATTTATGGCTATGTACGAGCAATATGAAGCTTTCGATGACTTGGAAGAAGCCTATTTAGAAATGGAAGAACAGGTCACAGCATTGATTGCAAGCTATGTAGATGAACATTTGGAACTTTTTGCAAAAATAATAAAGTAACGGATGCAGTATTTTTTAAGTACTTGCATTTATTAATTATGAATTAGAATTTATATCTTTGCAAAATCTAAAAAATATGTTTATGAAACAAGTGAAATTTTTCTTGGTGGCTTTGATGGCTGTGGTTATGGGTATGTCAGTTACTTCTTGTATGAATGGAGATGATAACCACAATGTTACAATGACTGTTCCTGTTAAGTATAATTATGGATCATTTTTGATGGGTGATGGAACTACGAAGTTGGTGCCAACTACAGAGTTGGGCTTTTTGGATGGAAATATGTTTATAATTTCATGCCAATATGACCAATCACAGGTGACAGCAAATAGTACTAGTATACCAGTTACTTTGCTATCTACTCCGCTTTGTATTGACCCTAAAGGTAATGAAGGTTTGAATCCTCAAAAAACGGAACCTACTAATCCTCTTTATTCATTGGATAAGCAACAGTCAAGTTTGGTTTATTATGACAAAAATACAATCGTTTTGACAATGCCATATTGGGTGAAAGTTACAAACTCTAGTGTTGAAGATTCAGAAGTAAAGAAGCATTCATTTGTTCTTTCTTATGATCCTGAAGCAATGACTGCCTCTGACACTAAGTTAAAACTATATATTAGCCATGTTGTTGAGGATGCAGGTGAGACCGTAACTCGTTCTAATTTTACATATGCTTATAGGGCTTATTCAATTAGAGCTGCTCTTGCTGCATTTAAGGAGAAAACAGGCAAATTACCGAAATACCTGGAACTGACAGCTGAAATCAATAACTCAAAAGATGAATTGGTCGATAAGGATGGGAAGGAAACTTCGGTTGAACGTTCGGTTGAATATGATTACGCATTTACAGAATAACATTGAACTACAAAGAACTATTTAACATAGCAATGAAATTGATTTCCTCTCCGGCCAAGGCCTGGGAGGAAATTTCTATGGAAGAGGATAGGCGAAAAGTATTTATGGCTTTTGTCTATCCTATGATTGGTTTATGCGGTCTGTCCGTATTCATCGGTTCGTTATTGACGAATGGGTGGGGAGGTCCGCAAAGTTTCCAGATAGCTATGACCAATTGTTGCGCCGTAGCTGTAGCCCTGTTCGGTGGCTATTTTCTGGCAGCTTATGCCATCAATGAAATGGGAACAAGGATGTTTGGTCTGCATAGCAATATGCCGTTGACACAACAGTTTGCAGGATATGCATTGGTTGTGTCTTTCCTGCTTCAGATAGTAACCGGACTATTACCTGATTTTAGAATTATTGCTTGGTTGCTGCAGTTCTACATCGTCTATGTGGTATGGGAGGGAGTTCCTATACTGATGGGAGTAGAAGAAAAACAACGATTAAAATACACCCTTTTGTCGTCTGTATTGTTAATACTATGTCCGGCGGTGATACAGATCGTGTTTAATAGACTGACGGCTATACTTAATTAATGAGTAAAGATGAAACAACCTCCTGTAAATATAAAGAATAAGCGGGCTACGTTTGATTACGAGCTGATAGATACCTACACAGCAGGTATTGTATTGACCGGTACGGAAATAAAATCCATTCGTTTGGGAAAAGCCAGTCTGGTAGATACGTTTTGCTATTTTACGAAAGGCGAATTGTGGGTGAAGAATATGCACATTGCCGAATATTTCTATGGATCGTACAATAACCATACGGCACGTAGAGAGAGGAAGTTGTTGCTTAATAAAAAAGAATTGGAGAAACTTCAGCGGGAGATGAAAAATCCCGGCTTTACGATTGTCCCTGTACGCTTGTTTATCAATGAGAAAGGTTTGGCGAAACTGGTAGTCGCTTTGGCGAAAGGTAAGAAAGAATATGATAAACGAGAATCTATAAAGGAGAAAGACGACCGTAGAGATATGGCAAGAATGTTCAAGCGGTAAGTAAAAACCGCTATAAGATAAACGCCGGACTGCGAAGTGTCTGGCAGAAGATGGCAGAGTAGGTATTTAGGTATTAATGTGATAGGGTAATGAAAAAGACAATTTCTCAAGTCGTATCCGAGCGCATCCTTATTCTGGATGGGGCAATGGGTACAATGATTCAACAATATAACCTCAAGGAAGAAGATTTTCGTGGTGAACGGTTTGCGCATATCCCCGGACAGTTGAAAGGGAATAACGACTTATTGTGTCTTACACGTCCCGACGTGATTCAGGATATTCATCGTAAATACCTGGAAGCAGGTGCGGATATCATCGAAACCAATACATTCAGTTCGACTACAGTTTCTATGGCTGATTATCACGTAGAAGAATACGTGCGTGAGATGAATCTGGCAGCCGTAAAACTAGCCCGTGATCTTGCCGACGAGTACACTGCAAAGAATCCCGATAAACCGCGTTTTGTAGCCGGCTCTGTAGGCCCAACCAATAAAACCTGCTCTATGAGCCCGGACGTGAACAATCCGGCTTATCGTGCTTTGAGTTACGACGAACTGGCTGCATCCTATCAGCAACAGATGGAAGCAATGCTTGAAGGTGGCGTAGACGCCATTCTGATCGAAACAATCTTTGATACCCTGAATGCTAAAGCTGCTATTTTTGCAGCCGAACAGGCAATGAAAGCAACAGGCGTCGAAGTCCCTGTCATGTTATCTGTAACAGTGTCCGATATTGGCGGACGAACATTGTCCGGCCAGACATTGGACGCATTTCTTGCTTCCGTGCAACATGCCAATATCTTTTCTGTCGGTTTAAACTGTTCTTTCGGAGCCCGCCAATTGAAACCATTTCTGGAACAACTGGCAGCTCGTGCACCTTATTATATTAGCGCCTATCCGAATGCCGGATTACCGAATAGCCTGGGTAAGTATGACCAGACACCTGCTGATATGGCTCACGAAGTGAGAGAATATATCGAAGAAGGGCTAATCAATATCATTGGCGGCTGTTGTGGAACGACGGATGCCTATATTGCCGAATATCCCGCCCTCGTGAAAGGTGCTAAACCACACGTCCCTGCTCTTGCACCGGATTGTATGTGGCTTTCCGGACTTGAACTGTTGGAAGTCAAACCGGAAATTAACTTTGTAAATGTCGGCGAACGTTGCAACGTAGCCGGTTCTCGTAAGTTTCTTCGTCTGATAAACGAAAAGAAATATGATGAAGCTCTCTCCATCGCCCGTCAACAAGTGGAAGATGGTGCCTTGGTGATTGACGTCAATATGGATGACGGACTGTTGGACGCAAAGACAGAGATGACTACTTTCCTGAATCTTATCATGTCCGAACCGGAAATTGCCCGTGTTCCGGTAATGATTGACTCTTCCAAATGGGAAGTGATTGAAGCCGGCCTGAAATGTCTGCAAGGAAAGTCAATCGTTAACTCCATTTCTCTGAAAGAAGGCGAGGACGTTTTCCTCGAACATGCCCGTATCATCCGCCAATATGGAGCGGCCGCCGTCGTAATGGCTTTCGATGAGAAAGGTCAGGCAGATACAGCCGCCCGTAAAATAGAAGTTTGCGAACGGGCTTACCGTCTTTTGGTAGATAAAGTAGGTTTTAATCCTCATGATATTATTTTTGACCCCAATGTACTTGCCGTAGCTACGGGGATCGAAGAACATAATAACTATGCCGTAGATTTCATTGAAGCTACCGCATGGATCAAAAAGAATCTTCCGGGTGCTCATATTAGCGGAGGAGTCAGTAACCTTTCTTTCTCTTTCCGTGGCAATAATTATATCCGTGAGGCGATGCACGCTGTATTCCTTTATCATGCCATTCAGCAAGGAATGGACATGGGAATTGTGAATCCGGGTACTTCCGTGTTATATAGTGATATCCCGACCGATGTATTGGAAAAGATAGAAGATGTCGTCTTAAATCGTCGTCCGGACGCAGCGGAACGTCTGATAGAATTGGCGGAATCGCTGAAAGCAACTATGAGCGGAACTGCCGGACAACCAGCCGCCAAACAAGATGCGTGGAGAGAAGAATCCGTTCAGGAACGCTTGAAATATGCCTTGATGAAAGGAATCGGAGATTTCCTTGAACAGGATTTGGCGGAAGCATTGCCGCTTTATGATAAAGCAGTCGATGTGATTGAAGGCCCGTTGATGGATGGAATGAATTATGTAGGTGAGTTGTTTGGTGCCGGTAAGATGTTTCTTCCCCAAGTTGTGAAGACTGCCCGTACGATGAAAAAAGCCGTAGCTATCCTGCAGCCGATTATCGAATCGGAAAAAGTGGAAGGAAGCGCCGCGGCTGGAAAAGTGTTGCTGGCAACTGTAAAGGGCGATGTGCACGATATTGGAAAAAATATTGTAGCGGTGGTGATGGCTTGCAATGGTTATGATATTGTAGACTTGGGAGTGATGGTGCCGGCGGAAACCATTGTGCAGCGTGCCATTGAAGAAAAAGTGGATATGATTGGATTGAGTGGTCTGATTACTCCCTCTTTGGAAGAAATGGCGCATGTGGCTTTGGAACTCGAAAAAGCAGGACTGGATATTCCTCTTCTGATTGGTGGGGCTACTACATCGAAAATGCATACGGCATTGAAAATTGCTCCTGTCTATCACGCTCCGGTGGTACATCTGAAAGATGCTTCCCAGAATGCAAGTGTTGCTTCCAAATTATTGAATCCACAGCTGAAAGCCGAATTGGTGAACGAACTGAATAGCGAATATGAGGCGCTTCGTGAAAAAAACGGTCTGCTGAAACGTGAAACGGTTTCATTGGAAGAGGCGCAGAAAAATAAGTTGAATCTGTTTTAAATAGTATCACAATGAAAAAGATTTTCTCTTTCTTATGTCTGATTGCAGCAATAGTTGTTGCTATGAGCGCATGTTCTTCTACCAAAGAAGAAAAAGGAACGTCCGAAACCGGAAATGCTGCTTTGGATAATATCTTCGCACGTAAAAGTGTGCGTACTTATCTGAATAAGGGAGTGGAGAAAGAGAAAATAGACTTGATGCTTCGTGCCGGAATGGCTGCCCCTTCGGGGAAAGATGTCCGTCCTTGGGAATTTATAGTAGTATCCGATCGTGCCAAACTGGATTCAATGGCTGCTGCGCTTCCTTATGCAAAGATGTTAACCCAAGCCCGTAACGCTATCATTGTCTGCGGAGATTCTGTACGTTCGTCTTATTGGTATTTGGATTGTTCAGCAGCAGCGCAAAATATTCTGCTGGCTGCCGAAAGTCTGGGACTGGGGGCTGTATGGACGGCTGCCTATCCTTATGAAGACCGTATGCAGGTGGTACGCAAATATACCAATCTACCTGATAATATCCTTCCGCTTTGTGTCATTTCTTTCGGCTATCCGGCTACAAAAGAGAACCCGAAACAGAAATTTGACGAGAAAAAGATACATTATAATCAGTATTAGTAAGCAAAAGTTTTGTCTTTTCAATAATTTCCTTACATTTGCAACGCTAATTAAAATCTGATACGCAAATGTTTGGAATAGACGACCCTTTTATAATTCTGCCTTACCTTCTTTCAGTGGTATGTGTGATCTTTGCTGCCTGGTTTGGGCTGAAGTATTGGAATAAGGACGACGAAAAAGACGAAACTCGATGAATACATTTACACTCGGCTTGATTGTGATAGGATATCTCCTGTCACTTGCTTACCTCGGCTTTTTGGGATACAAGAAAACAACGAATACCAGTGACTATCTGGTAGGCGGACGTCAGATGAATCCTATTGTTATGGCACTTTCTTACGGTGCTACGTTTATCTCTGCATCTGCTATTGTAGGTTTTGGAGGAGTGGCGGCAGCTTTCGGAATGGGTATTCAGTGGCTCTGTTTCCTGAATATGTTTATTGGGGTTGTCATTGCTTTTATCTTTTTCGGTTTACGCACCCGGCGTATGGGTGCAAAACTGAATGTGAGCACTTTTCCTCAATTATTAGGGCGTCATTTTCGTTCCCGTAATATACAGGTATTTATTGCTGCTGTTATTTTTGTCGGAATGCCGCTTTATGCAGCAGTTGTGATGAAAGGTGGAGCTGTATTTATCGAACAGATCTTTCAGATTGATTTCAATATCTCTTTGTTGATATTTACATTGGTTATTGCTGCTTATGTTATTGCAGGCGGTATGAAAGGAGTCATGTATACAGATGCGTTGCAGGCAGTAATCATGTTCGGTTGCATGCTGTTTCTATTATTCTCTTTATACCAGGTGCTCGGTATGGGTTTTACCGAGGCGAATAAAGAGTTGACTGCTATTGCTCCGTTAGTCCCGGAAAAATTTAAAGCATTGGGACATCAGGGATGGACTGCAATGCCTGTTACAGGTTCACCGCAATGGTACTCACTTGTTACTTCCCTTATTTTAGGAGTAGGAATCGGATGTCTTGCGCAACCCCAGCTAGTGGTTCGTTTTATGACTGTGGAAAGTAGCAAACAATTAAACCGCGGTGTATTTATCGGTTGTTTCTTTTTGATTATAACAGTAGGAGCTATCTATCATGCCGGAGCTTTGAGTAACCTTTTCTTCCTGAAAACAGAAGGAGCGGTTGCTACCGAAGTAGTGCAGGACATCGATAAGATTATTCCATATTTTATTAATAAAGCGATGCCCGACTGGTTTGCCGCACTCTTTATGTTATGTATCCTTTCGGCCAGTATGTCTACACTAAGCTCGCAGTTCCATACAATGGGGGCTTCGGTAGGTTCTGATATCTATGGAACTTATAAACCCCGTTCGCGGAATAAACTGACCAACGTGATTCGTCTGGGAGTATTGTTCTCTATTCTGGTCAGCTACATTATTTGCTATATGTTGCCTCATGATATTATCGCCCGTGGAACTTCTATCTTTATGGGGATTTGTGCTGCAGCTTTCCTTCCAGCCTATTTCTGTGCTTTATATTGGAAGAAAGCTACTAAGCAGGGTGTCATGGCAAGTCTTTGGGTCGGAACAATCGGTAGCCTGTTTGCCCTTGTATTTCTTCATCAGAAAGAATCTGCAGCATTAGGTATCTGCAAAGCATTATTTGGACGGGATGTATTGATTACCACTTATCCTTTCCCTGTGATTGATCCGATATTATTTGCCTTACCATTATCTGTATTAGCCATCATCGTAATCAGCTTAGTAACCAAAAAATAAGTATTAAGTAAGTATCAAGTATTAAGTATTACGCCATGCGGATAAGCACCTCAAAGGCCACGGTTAATACTTAATACTTGATACTTAATATTAATCATGCTTTTATTTTCTTCTTGTAGGATTCGTAGCGCGACATGATATCACGGACGAAATTGTAAGTCTCGATACCACGGAAATACCCGTTTTTGCAGACAGGGTCGGTAAAGTATTCTTCGTTGCTTTTGAGCAGGATGAAGTTTTCTACATTGTCTTTCCATACTAGTTTGTTCTTTCCGTATTTTTCGGCTAGCGCCATGGCATCGTATATATGTCCCAAGCCGGCATTATAAGATGCCAGAATGAAGTTGAGTCGTTCCTGTTTGTCGGGAATCATACTGAAACTGCGGTCGGTGGCGGCGATATATTTAATAGCCGCTTTCACACTTTCCTCCGGGTTCTGCTCCTTGCCGGGAGGTACTCCCATTGCCCGGGCGGTGGCAGGCATTAACTGCATCAGTCCTTTGGCGCCGGCCCAGGAAACAGCGGTGGTATCGAAATTAGATTCTGTATAGGCTAGTGACGCCAGCATACGCCAATCCCATCCGATATCTTTGGAATACTTTCTGAATAAATCATCATAATGAGAAATTTTCCCCTCTTTCAATGAAAGGATAGGAGAGTGGGGCATCATTTTACTATTCTCAAAATAACGTTTCATACTGGCTGTGTAGGCAGGAGAGGTCATATTTTCCTGATGCCATTTAGTAGTGGCGGCTGCCAGTTCGGGACTGTCTTTTCGTACTGCCCACGAAGACCGTTGATCGAAACTGATAGACAGATCGATATTTAAATTAGGATAATAGGTCTTATTTAATTTTGCCAGGTCATTGTCGGCTACTGTATACGGAATTTTTCCTTGCGCCACTTGCGTTATCAAGTCCTCGATGGTAGTACTGTCATTGGTAACTTCATGAATCCGGATGCCGCCTCCTAATTCGCTGTTCAGATTGACGAGGCGGTCGTAATATTTCCCCGGCTTTACGTATATATCTTTTCCTACCAGTTCGGTTACGTCTTTTAATGGCTTCTGTTTTCCTCTTCCTTGTTGAACAATCACTTGATGGGTGATGACATCTTCACCACAATAAAGCAGACTGTCTTTCCACTCTTTGGTGATAGGCAGATTATAGGCAATCATATCTCCTTCGCCTGCCAGCAATTTTTGAATCATCTCGTCAACGCTTTTGGCAACTTCAATCCTAAGCTTTAGTCCCAGACTTTTGGCAAACTGCTCGCTAAGTTCATACTGGAATCCCATTTCCTGTCCCCGATAAATAAAATAGGAAGTAGAGCTATACAATGTCAATACAACGAGTTCGCCACTATCTTTTATTTGTGGAAGATCACGTGCGGATTCATCCGTTGTACTATGTTGTTTGTTCCGGCATCCGAACACACAACAGAACAATACGAGAAATAAAGGGATAATCAGTGTCTTGACATTCATACCTGACATTTTGCTTTTAACTCTCAACTCTCCATTCTCCACTCTCAACTCTTCAAGTGTTTCTTGATGTACATAGTCAGTATATCAATAGCTACCTTATTACTGCCGCCTTCCGGTACAATAAGGTCGGCATATCGTTTGCAAGGTTCGATAAATTGCAGGTGCATAGGCTTTAAAACCCGTGTGTAGCGTTCCATTACAGCTTCGGCAGTACGTCCGCGCTCAATAACATCTCTTTGGATAACACGTATCAGGCGTTCGTCGGGATCGGCATCTACAAAGATTTTAAGGTCCATCATATTGCGTAGCTTTTTATCACATAAAGCAAGGATTCCTTCAATGATAACCACTTCACGAGGTTCGATATGAATCGTTTCGGGCTGGCGTGTGCAAGTGAGATAAGAATAGGTAGGTTGTTCAATGCTATTTCCTTCTTTCAGCATCATGACATGTTTGGATAGTAGGCTCCATTCAAAAGCATCGGGGTGGTCAAAATTGATATTCTGGCGTTCTTCAACCGGGACATGACTACTGTCTTTGTAGTATGAATCCTGTGGTAAGAGTACTACTTCCCCTGCGGGGAGACTTTCTATAATTTTCCGTACGACGGTGGTCTTTCCGGAGCCTGTTCCGCCTGCTATTCCTATAATTAACATCTCTTTAAATGTATATTTGAACCAAATAGAGTATTTTTGCATTACTATTAATGCGATGATTGCATTAACAAGACAAATATAGAAACAATTCATTAAAATAACAACGTAATGGTAAAACACATTGTATTATTTAAGTTAAAAGACGAAGTTCCTGCTGAAGAGAAACTGGTAGTCATGACTAAATTCAAGGAAGCGATAGAAGCTCTTCCTGCTAAAATCTCTGTCATTCGCAAAGTGGAAGTCGGATTGAATATGAATCCCGGTGAAACATGGAATATTGCGCTTTACAGTGAGTTTGATACACTAGAAGATGTGAAATTCTATGCAACACATCCCGACCACGTAGCTGCCGGTAAGATTCTGGCTGAAACGAAAGAAAGCCGTGCATGCGTAGACTATGAATTATAAACCCCAAAAATAAAGATGAGAAAAATAATTTCTTTCCTGCTTTTAAGCTTTGTTGTATATGCATTGCAAGCGCAGATCAAAGATCCGGTAAAGTTTAAAACAGAACTGACACCTCTCTCCGATACGGAGGCAGAGGTGGTGTTTACGGCTGCCATTGATAAAGGTTGGCATGTTTATTCTACCGACCTGGGAGATGGCGGTCCTATTTCTGCAACATTTAATGTTGATAATAAATCGGGTGTCGAGCTTGTCGGTAAACTGAAGCCTGTGGGCAAAGAAGTAGCTACTTTCGATAAATTGTTCGAAATGAAGGTACGTTATTTCGAGAATACAGCAAAGTTTGTGCAGAAAGTGAAATTTACGGGTGGAGCTTACGCAATAGAAGGTTATCTGGAGTACGGAGCCTGTGATGACGAGAGTTGTCTGCCTCCTACTCAAGTGCCATTCAAGTTTTCGGGAGTAGCAAAAGCCGGAAATGCTGCCGCAACGAAAACAGAACAATCGAAAGCAGAACAACCGGAACAAAAAGTAGTGGATAAGGCAGATAAGAAAGAAGAGGCAACTTCTGTTGCTTCGAAAGACTCATCTGCTATGATGGAGTTGGTGCCTGCAACTACAACGGAAGCAGCCACGGATATTCAGCCGGCAGTTGCCTCTAGTGAACTTTGGAAACCCGTTATCAGTGATCTGCAAGCATTAGGTGAGGAGCACGGTCAGGAAGATATGTCCTGGATATATATATTTATTACAGGGTTCCTTGGAGGATTATTGGCTTTGTTCACTCCTTGTGTGTGGCCGATTATTCCAATGACAGTCAGCTTTTTCCTGAAACGCAGTAAAGACAAAAAGAAAGGTATTCGTGATGCGTGGACGTATGGTGCATCTATCGTCGTGATTTATGTGGCATTAGGTTTGGCTATCACGTTGATTTTCGGTGCCAGCGCATTAAACGCTTTATCTACCAATGCTATTTTCAACATTCTCTTCTTCCTGATGTTGGTGATTTTTGCCGCTTCATTCTTTGGAGCGTTTGAAATCAGACTACCCTCGAAGTGGGGAAACGCAGTAGATAGCAAAGCAGAATCTACGACCGGATTACTAAGTATTTTCCTGATGGCTTTCACGCTTTCATTGGTATCTTTCTCCTGTACAGGTCCGATTATCGGATTTCTGCTGGTACAGGTATCTACCACAGGAAGTGTGGTTGCTCCGGCAATCGGTATGTTAGGATTTGCCATTGCTTTGGCATTGCCATTTACACTTTTTGCCCTGTTCCCGTCTTGGCTGAAATCTATGCCGAAGTCCGGTGGATGGATGAATGTAATCAAAGTAACGCTGGGTTTCCTCGAATTGGTGTTTGCGCTTAAATTCTTGTCGGTAGCTGATTTGGCTTACGGTTGGAGACTGCTTGACCGCGAAACATTCCTGGCTCTGTGGATTGTAATCTTTGCTTTGCTTGGATTCTATCTGTTGGGTAAGATCAAATTTCCGCATGATGACGATGATGATAAGGTGGGAGTCACCCGCTTCTTTATGGCATTAATCTCTTTAGCGTTCGCCGTATATATGGTTCCCGGCTTGTGGGGAGCACCATTGAAGGCTGTATCTGCATTTGCTCCGCCTATGCAGACGCAAGACTTCAATTTGTATAAGAACGAGGTACATGCGAAATTTGATGATTATGACTTAGGTATGGAATATGCCCGTCTGAACGGTAAACCCGTTATGCTCGACTTTACCGGATATGGTTGCGTAAACTGTCGTAAGATGGAAGCAGCGGTGTGGACTGATCCGAAAGTGAGTGATTTGATTAATAACGATTATGTACTGATTACTCTCTACGTGGATAATAAGACTCCGTTGACAGAGCCCGTAAAGATAATCGAGAACGGTACAGAACGTACTTTGCGTACTGTCGGCGATAAATGGAGTTATCTGCAACGTGTGAAATTCGGAGCCAACGCCCAGCCTTTCTATGTATTGTTGGACAATCAGGGTAAACCGTTGAATAAGTCGTATGCTTATAACGAAGATATTCCTAAGTATATCGAATTCTTGCAGACCGGATTGGAGAATTATAAGAAAGGGAAAAATTAAAATCTTCGATAAGGCACTGTCTTGAATGATAAATGAAATAAAAGCGGTCTCATCTTTTCGGTGAGATCGCTTTTATTTTTTTATTTCAGAAAAAATACATACGTTTGTAACATCATAACAATACCTTTGTGCCCAAAAATAAAGAAAATATGTACGCAACAGACACTCTTGTAAATGAACGGGAATTGGTTCTCCGTCTGATAGACGGAGATGAAGAGGCCTTTTGCGAACTTTATGCCGCTTACAAGAATCGTTTGCTCTACTTCGCCCTGAAGTTCGTCAAGTCGCGTGAATTTGCTGAAGATATTTTTCAGGATGCATTTACGGTAGTCTGGCAAACTCGTCGTTTCATCAATCCCGAAGCCTCTTTTTCTTCCTACCTTTATACCATCGTACGTAATCGTATTCTGAATCAGTTGCGCGACATGGCTAATGAAGATCAGCTGAAAGAACAGATTCTTTCTCAAGCGATTGATTCAACAAACGAGACCAATAACCATATTTTGCTCAATGATTTGAAAGAGATTGTTGCCCGTGCATTGGAACAATTGACACCCCGCCAACGGGAAGTGTTCAAAATGAGCCGTGAGTTACAGATGTCTCATAAAGAAATAGCCGAAGCGTTGGGTGTCTCTGTTCATACGGTGCAGGAACATATTTCTGTATCTCTGAAAGTGATTCGTTCTTATCTGACTAAATATTCAAGTACATCAGCTGATATACTTTTGATTCTATTTTGTTTAAACTTATAATAAATGTTAATCACACCCTAGTTCTTTCTTACTTTTGTGTATTACTTATACAAAGGGAAGGAAATTAATATCCTTATTTTGAATGTATGATGAAAGATACTAAAACAGAAAAAGATAAATTGCATCGTTACCTGGATGACCTTTATACCAGGGAAGAGGCTTCACAACTTTTGCAAAGCATAAAAGAGGCAGAAAACCAAGATTTATTGGATGAACTGGCAGCAGAGGTTTGGGAAGAATCCGGGAACTTGCAGCCTGCTACTGATTTGGAACGGGAAAAATATAAGAGAGAGGCACGTCAGTTATTGAAACGTATTGAACACAAAAAACGTACCTGGTTCCGTCGGGCGTTTGTGGTGGCGGTTAGTACGGCGGCTGTCATAGCCATTATAATAGGGAGTGTCAACTTTTTCCGGTATATGAATGAACAGCAGGTCACACTTGCTGAAGTCACCACTTCTTTTGGTGAAAAAAGGCAAGTGACTTTGCCGGATGGAACTCTTTTGGTATTGAATTCTTGTTCTCAAGTGCGTTATCCGGAACGTTTTGTGGGAGATAGCCGTGAAATAGAACTTGAAGGTGAGGGATATTTCCGTGTTGCCCGTAATGAAAAGATGCCATTTGTTGTAAAGACGAAGCGGCTGGATGTTCGGGTATTGGGTACTCGTTTTGATGTCAAGTCCTATTCAACGGATGAGATTGTATCTGTGAGTGTGGAGAGTGGTAAAGTACAGGTTGATTTACCGGAAGCGATGATGAGGCTGACTGCTAAAGAGCAAGTGCTTATCAATACGGTTTCCGGTGAATATAGCAAGAAAACAGAAGACAGGGGAGTGGCTGTCTGGATGAAAGGAGGTTTACGTTTCTACAGTACACCGATTCGGGATGTGGCAAAAGAACTGGAGCGTGTATATAATTGCCGGATTACTTTTGCTCCCGGTCAGGATTTCAATAACTTGATTACCGGTGAGCACGATAATAAGAGTCTGGAGGCCGTACTTAAATCCATCGAATTTATCAGCGGTGATATCAAATATAAGAAAGAAGGTATTAATGTCCTTCTTTATAAAGAATGAGATGAAGAAAAGATAATGTTTAACCTTTAAAAGAATAATAGATGAAAACAGCCCCTTCATGAACCCCCTAAAATGATAGAAGCACTCCAAAGGAATGCCTCTATCCGCAATCCGGACGGATATTCATAAGCTTCGACCCAAATGAATAACGTATCGCGTATTGCTTGTTTTTAATAACTTTAGTCAATTACTAAAACGCACAAATTTATGAATAATCTTCTTATTTGTAAAGGGATAAGTAAAAATAGCTGTTCGTTTTTAGCTTTTTTACTATTCACCTTCATTTTAATTGTTCCGGCTGCTGCTCAAACATTGAAAGAGCATGATATAACGCTTCGCGTGCAAAATGAGCCGGTAGAAAGTGTTTTCAATAAAATCAGCAAACAGACTAATTTTAAATTTCTCTATGACCAGGAGACAGTGAACAAAGCTCCGAGAGTTTCTTTCGACATTAAAAATGCTTCATTAAAACAGATTCTGGGCGAGATAACCACCCAGGCCAAACTTTATTTCAATAGGACCGATCATACAATTGCTGTCAGCAAACAGCCGCTTAAAAAGGAAGAAACAGTTCAACGTACACGCACTATCCAGGGAATTGTTGCAGATGATAAAGGAGAACCGGTGATTGGTGCCAGTGTTCAGATTAAAGGAGAAGGCAGTGGTACCATTACCGATATTGACGGACGTTATTCAATCATGAATGTACCGGAATCTGCCACACTGACTATTTCTTATATCGGCTATAAAACTGTGAATATCTCTGCAAAAGATAAGAATACGGCAAAAATCACGTTGGTGGAAGATAGTAAGATGATCGATGAAGTAGTCGTGGTAGGCTATGGTGTTCAGAGAAAAAGAGATGTTTCTACTTCTATTTCTTCCGTGAAAGCCGAACAAATAGCAGAAGTTTCCGCTTCCGATTTTCGTCAGGCGTTGGCGGGAAAAATGCCGGGAGTACAGGTTACGCAACCTAGTGGTGATCCGGAAGGAAGCGTAAGTATCCGTGTTCGTGGTATCAGCACAGTGAATGCAGGTAGTGATCCTCTCTATATTATCGACGGTGTACCGGTGGAACGTGGATTTGCCAATCTGAATAATAATGATGTTGAATCTGTAGAAGTTTTGAAAGATGCTTCTTCGGCAGCTATTTATGGTAGTCGTGGATCGAATGGTGTAATTATTATCACAACCAAACAGGGGCAGTCGGAGAAAATGAAAGTGCAGTATGATGGATATTATGGTATCCAGAGTGTTTCGAAGAAACTTTCAATGATGAATGCATATCAGTTTGCCGAATTTGCAAAAGATGGGCATGACAACGCCTATCTGGATGCCAATCCCGGTGGATCGCCGGACGATCCGAATGGAATGCGTCCCAACTCATGGGAACGTATCCCCACTGAACTCTTTCCTTATCTGAATGGTGACAAAGGACTGACCGATACGGACTGGCAAGACGCTATATTCCGTACTGCTGCTACTACCAGCCACAATGTATCTATTTCCGGCAGAGGAAAAACAGTCGGTTATTTTATTTCAGCCAACTATTATGATAAAGAAGGTATTATCATTAATTCCGATTTTAAGAAATATAGTATGCGTATGAATTTGGACGGGAAATATAAAAGACTGAAATTCGGTCTGAATTTTTCTCCTTCTTATTCTACTTCCAACCGGGTAGATGCTTCCGGGTCTAACGGTATTGTGCAATCAGCCTTGATGATGCCTCCGGTATGGCCGGTGTATAATGCGGATGGAAGTTATAACTATCAGGGAAACGGATATTGGAGAATTGGGAATGACTATCAGCACAATGCCGTATTAAATCCGGTAGCCATGGCAAACCTCCAATCGGATGTTGTAGACCGTATGGCTATTGTAGGAAAAGTCTTTGCGGAATTGGAGTTATATAAAGGGCTTACCTATAACATTTCTTTTGGTGGTGATTATTACGGTTCACATAACGATCAATACCGTTCATCGGAGCTTCCGTTATTAGGACAGAAATATTATGATGTGAAGTCGAATCCTACTGCATACAGTTCATCCGGTTTTTATTTCAACTGGTTGGTTGAGAATAAAATCAATTATAATACGACCATCAAGGATGCTCATTCTATCAATGTCGTTTTAGTGCAATCGGCTCAAAAAGAAACATATAAAGGTGATAATGTGACGGCTACCGATTTCCCGAATGACTACATACAAACGATTTCCGGAGGTACGGTGACGAAAGGTGCATCTGATAAAACACAGTGGACAATTGCTTCTTATCTGGCACGTGTACAGTATAGCTATAAAGGTAAGTATATGGCTTCAGCAGCCATTCGTGCAGACGGTTCTTCCCGTTTTGGAAAAAACAACCGTTGGGGATATTTCCCTTCTGCTTCTTTTGCATGGAGAATAAGTGGAGAAGACTTTTTCACGAAAGCAAAATTCCTGTCATTTGTTGATGACTTGAAACTTAGAGCCAGTTATGGAGTTACCGGTAATTTCCAGATTGGTAATTATGACCACCTGTCTCTGATGGCTTCCGATAATTATATACTCGGTACAGGCAATGGGCAGTTGGTGAATGGATATAAACCTAGTACCATAAAAAACGAGGATTTGAGTTGGGAAAAGAATGCGATGGTGAATGTAGGTATTGATTTACAAATGTTCAAAGGATTGTTGGGGTTGACTGTGGATTATTATAATACCAACACTTCTAATATGTTGTTGAACGTACCTGTTCCTCATCTGACCGGATATAGCACTGCATTGATGAATATCGGTAAAGTGAACAACAGGGGATGGGAAATAGCATTGACCTCGCAGAAGAATATAACGAAAGATTTCGGTTATTCATTCAATGCCAATTATGCTACGAATACAAACGAAGTAAAGGCGCTCGGTCCGGGTAATGCTCCTATCATATCTACCGGTAGCGTAGATCATGCGTATTACATAACGAAAGTTGGTGAACCTATCGGCTGTTATTATCTGTTGGTGCAGGATGGTATTTTCTCCAATGAAGAAGAATTGAAGAAATATCCTCATTTCAGTAATACCAAGCCCGGAGATTTCCGGTTTGTGGATGTAGATGGAGACGGTGTGATGGACTTGGATAAAGACCGTACGATAGTAGGTAACTATATGCCTGATTTCACCTATGGATTCGGGGGAAAAGTGTGGTTTAAGGGATTTGATCTTGATTTCAATTTCCAGGGAGTGTATGGTAATGAGATTTTGAACTTGAATCGCCGATACATTGATAATCTGGAAGGCAATACCAATGGCACTACCATCGCCTTGAATCGTTGGAAGAGTCCGGAAGATCCGGGAAACGGTCAGGTGAATCGTGCCAATCGTAAATCAAAAGGTTATAATGGACGTACGTCAACTTGGCATTTGGAAGATGGTTCTTATCTGCGGTTGCAGAATGTGACACTGGGATATACTCTGCCGAAGAATCTGACCCAGCGCTTTTTTGTAGAAAAGTTGAGAGTATACGTTTCCGGACAAAATCTCTGGACTTCAACTAATTATAGTGGATACAATCCGGAAGTGAATGCCCGGCCGTCTAATTCTCTTTCACCAGGTGAGGATTATGGTACTTATCCATTGGCTAAAACATTCTTATTTGGATTGAATATAACTCTTTAATCATCCTTTAAAATACACGTTGTATGAAAAAATATAAACTAATACTATTCTTGTCAACTGCTTTTCTATCAGTTGCCTGTACAGATAGTTTCTTCGATTTGGAACCAAGTAGCAGTGTACCTACCGATAAGGTATATAAGACAGCAGACGATTTTAATGTAGCTGTGATGGGATGTTACTCTAAATTGCAGACACAGGTTTCCTATTTTACGGAGTGCTGCGAATATCGGAGTGATAATTTGACATTGAGCGCACCTACTGCCGGAACGCAGGACCGTTATGATATCGACCAGTTTGCAGATAAAGCTTCTAACGGCATTCTGGAAGATGCTTGGGCGAATTTTAATAATGGAGTCTATCGTTGTAATCTTATATTAGATAGGATTGATGAAGCCAACTTTGACGCTACTCTGAAAAAACAATATAAAGGAGAAGCCCTTTTCATTCGTGCACTTACCTATTTTAATATGTACCGTCTGTGGGGAGGAATACCTATGACTAATAAGGTGGTAACAGTGGCCGAAGCTCTGAAAATCGGACGTAGTTCAGACCAGCAGGTTTATGATTTCCTTGTCGGTGATTTGAATCAGGTTATTAATGAAAGTATGTTGCCGTCTTCTTATGCAAGTGCCGATATGGGACGAGTGACTTCCGGTGCTGCAATGGCACTGCTCGGCAAGATTTACCTCACTTTCCATAAATGGACGGAAGCTCGAAATGTGTTATCTCAATTGATAGGTAAGTATTCTCTGATGACTACTCCGGACCGGGTTTTTGATGTAAATAATAAAATGAATGATGAGATCATTTTTGCTGTTCGCTTTAATAAGGATGTGGAAGGAGAAGGGCATGGATACTGGTTCTCTATTATTAACCTGACCGACGATACCAATCAGACAAAGGCGCTGAAAGAATGTTATAAAGACGGGGATAAGCGGAAAGATTTGATTACTTATGTAAAGGTGGAAGATAAGGTCTGTGTCATGAATAAATTTAAAGATATCAAGAGCGCGACTTATAACACTGTTGGTAATGACCAGATTATTCTCCGTTATGCCGATGTATTGTTGATGTATGCGGAAGCTTTGAATGAAATTAGTTACAGCAATTTGCAGAATTCAGAAGCCTTGGTTGCTTTGAATGCTGTACATACCCGTGCCGGATTGTCTCCGATTTTGATTACAGAGTTACCCGACCAGGATAGTTTCCGTAGTGCGATCATGCTGGAACGTCAACAGGAATTTCCTTATGAGGGACAGCGTTGGTTCGATTTGGTACGTATGGGAGGTGCTAAGGAAGCCATGAAAGCGGAAGGACATATTATTCAGGATTACCAATTCCTGTATCCTATTCCCAAAACAGAATTGGAAAGAATAAACAACACAGAATTGTTGTGGCAGAATACGGGATATTAATAGGGTTAAACTAAAAGAATTCAGACAATGAAAAAAATAATATATAGCTTGTTGTTTATTCTCACAGTAGTTTTTACTGCTTGTGAAGAAGATCTGCCAAAAGCGAATTTCGATTTATATGAACTGAAGTCACTTACGGCAACAGCCGGAGATATGAATGTGACTCTTGCTTGGGAGGCATACGAAAATGCCCGGCCTAATGAATATTTGATTCTTTGGACTTCCGGATCGTCAGACGCGGAAGGAGGTGAGATGACTGTGGATGCGAAAACAATGACTGCCACAATCAATAATCTGGTGAATGACGTTGCTTACACTTTTTCTGTACAGCCTCGTTATACAGGAGGATTGGCTAGTAAAACGACTGCTGCTTGTACGCCGAAGAATGCGAGATACCCGATTTCTGATCTGACGGCAGCAGCCGGCAATGAAAGAGTGCGTTTGAGATGGACAAAACCTGCCAGTGAACGTTTTACCCGTTATCAGGTTACTGTTAATCCGGGCAATCAGATTATCAATCTGGATGACACTTCATTGGAAGAATACATTGTTGACGGGTTGACTAACGATCAGGAATATACGTTCAACGTAGTTTGTGTTTATCCTACAGGCAATTCTATTCCAGTGGAAACTTCAGCTACTCCGGGATTGATCTATCCTATTCTTGCCAATACGGAACTGGTCGTGTGGGAACCTTGCGCCTTTGCTTATAACGATATGTATTTTATGGCAGGTGAAGTGAAATCGGTAAGCTGGGATTTTGGTGATGGTACGACATCAGGAGAAAACAACCCTGTACATGCATTTGCTACTACCGGAACTTATACAGTAGCTGTTACGGTGACTTATGTAAATAACACAACCGAGTCGGGTAGTCTGGCTGTTACAGTCGGCAATTATAAATGGAATTCTGTCGATTTGAACTTTGGCGGACTTACCGGATATGTAAAGACTTCCAATCCGGTGTTCTCTCCGGATGGAAAAACAATGTACATCCCAACATCTACTCCTGCAGGGCATTTATTTGCTATTGATGTAGTGAGCGGTGAATTCAAATGGGTGTTTGCTATTGATAAGGTGACTTATGGCGGAGGAGCGTTAGTCGGTTCTGATGGCACTATTTATCAGTGTGTAAGTAATGCTTCCGTAAATAATGTATATGCAATAGCACCTACTAATGGTAAACAAAAATGGGCGGTTAAATTGGATGGCGTAATAGGAGCTTTCCCTGCATTGTCTGCAGATGGTATCCTTTATTGTTTGACTAATAAAAGCATATTGTATGCACTTGATGTAGCTAATCAGGGCAGTATCAAATGGCAAAAACAGTTAGATGGTGACACGGGAGGTGCTGTTGTCCTTGATAAAAAGGGCAATGTTTACGCTGGTACGAATGCAACTATTTATGCCTTCAACTCAAAGGGTGAACCGCTTTGGACATTAGAGGGAGATAATAAAGTTACAGAACGAGGAGCTTTTGCGTTGAATGGTAATATGCTTTATGCGACGTTGAAAGGAGGCGGACTTGTTGCTGTCGATATGACAAACGGGACAAAGAAATGGACGTATCCGACTACGAAAGGTGATGCCTATTTTCCGATTGTAGATAAAAATGGTAATATCTACTTTACAGAGAAAGGATCGCAGACAGTTCATGCAGTAAATGCCAACGGGGCTAAAATCTGGGAGAAAAAAGTAGGCAACAATTTGAATTACAGTGGAGGTGCCTTGAGCACGGATGGTATTCTTTATATAGGTACTCAATCGAATAACAAAGTGTTGGGACTTGATATCACTAATGGAAACATTGTTTTTGAAGAAATTGTAGGACAACAAGTCATGGCAGCTGTTACTATTGGTCCGGACAAACGGCTTTATTGCGGAACGATCGGATCTGGTAATATCGGTGCTGTCAAAGCATTTGATATTAATAAGACTTTGGAGACAGACTCCTGGAGTATTCGTGGTGGTGATATTCAAGGTACAAACCGTCAAAAGTAAGTGATAATGAGAATCTCGGTTTTTATTGTATTTATGACGATGACAATGGGAGTATATGCACAGAAATATAAAGTAGGTACTACTACGGCTTTGTGGAAAGTACCTGCTTCCACAGACTTTTCTCAAGCTCGGTCTGTGGGGCTAGAGTATGTGGAAGTTGCATTTAACCAGTGTTATAGAGGCGTTCCGGCAAATGAGGTCATTCCTCGTGTTCGGGATATGAAAGCAAAAATTGATAGTGCCGGTATCAAAGTCTGGTCTATACATCTTCCTTTTTCCCGAACGCTGGATATATCGGTTCTCGATGAAAAGAAAAGGAAAGAAAATGTAGATTTTATGGTGGAGATGATTGAACAGTGTGCTCAATTTCAACCGAAATGTTTAGTTCTGCATCCAAGTTCCGAACCGATTGACGACAGTATTCGGGCACAAAGAATAGCCAATGCTTCCAGGTCTATCGCTTATCTGAAGAAGTATGCGGATCAGATAGGAGCACAGTTATGTATAGAGAATCTGCCGCGGACTTGTCTGGGAAATACTCCTGAAGAACTTTGGGAGATTATCAAAGACATTCCCGGTGTGAAGGTTTGTTTTGATACCAATCATTATACAAAAGGAACGACGGAACATTTTGTAGAAACCATTGGTGAACGTATTGGCACCATACATGCTTCGGATTTTGATTTTGTCAACGAGTGCCACTGGCTTCCTACGCAAGGCGATATTAAGTGGGGAAAGTTAATGCACGCACTTGAAGGAGTCGGTTATGAAGGAGTTTTCATGTATGAAGCGACTAAAGATCATGAAAGCCATGATACACGTCCAACACCGGAACGGGTCGTTGAAACTTTCAATAAAATAATTAATGATTATAAAACACTGAAATAAGATGGATATAATAAGAAAAATACAATATTTACTGTTTTGCCTTTTGGCAATAGGTTTTGTTGCTTGCGATGATGATGACAACAACAGTACCGAAACAGGTCATGAAGGAATCCTTACTCAATTGGCAGAGGAAGTGGATGCCACAGCACAACAGTTGTGGAGTTCTTCTCCTTTGATTGTCAATGCCGGACGTACTGCTACTTTGACCAAAATTCAGAGGTATGCGGATAAATGTAAAGATGATTATTTCATCAGTTATCTGAATGGTTTCGACCAGGCAAGTACAAGTATGGAAAAGTGTGATCCTATTATCTATTTTTATCGGAGCGCATTTGACCGCGTGATGGATGGAGTTAAAAACTCAAAAGTGGAAAATGGTACGGCAGAGATTTGGGCACTCTATAATATGGGGTATGTGGTTAAGACTCCGTCAGGGTGTTTTGCTATTGACATATCTCATCGTTGGGCAAAAGAACTGGCACCTTATATTGATTTTCTCTGCGTCACTCATAAGCATTCCGATCATTATAACAATGATCTTATTCAGGCTATGTTTGATTTAGGCAAACCGGTATTGTCTAACTACCTGAAAGATACGACATATCCTTATACCGCAAAAGGAGATAAAGATTATGAAATAGGAAAATTCAAAATTAAAACCTGTATCACCGATCACAACAATTCCGGGTTATCTAATTTTGTGACTGTATTTTCGATTGATTGTGGTGAAGATACCGGTAACTTCGTCTTTATGCATGTAGGAGACTCCAACTATAAACCGGAACAATATACGAATCTAGCTTCTCATGTGAATGTATTGATACCACGTTACGCTCCCAATGCACTGACTGAAAATAATATTCTGGGTTCGGGTGCAGGGCAGGTAGAACCGGATTATGTCTTGTTATCGCATATTCTGGAACTTGCTCATGCCGGTGTTGACGAATCGAGATGGTCATTGGAACTGGCACTCGAACGGGCTTCGAAGATTAACTGTGAACAGACCTATGTACCAATGTGGGGAGAAAAAATGGTCTGGAAAAACAATAAACTGAATTAAAATTCTTGATGTTTGAACTTATGAAACGGATATGTAACTTCATACTTCTTCTATGTTTGGTACAACTGGCTGTTGCCCAAAATAGAATAACTGAAATCAGAGAAAACTTGTTAGGAAATCATCCTGATAAAATACTGGTTGTATCACATCGGGCCGACTGGCGTAATGCTCCGGAAAACTCATTGCAAGGTATACAGAATTGCATTGATATGGGAGTCGATATGGTAGAGATCGATTTGAAAAGAACCAAAGACGGACATTTGGTAGTGATGCATGATAAAACAATCAATCGCACCATGAACGGAAAAGGGCTGGTAGAGGATTATACATTAGCGGAATTGAAAGCAATGCGTCTTAAAAATGGGGTCGCTTGTAAAACAAGACATCAGATTCCTACATTGGAGGAAGTCATGTTACTCTGCAAAGGTAAGATAATGGTAAATATTGATAAGGGCTATGATTATTTTCAGGAGGCTTATGCCGTACTTGAGAAGACTGGAACAGTCGACCAGTGTGTTATCAAAGCCGGGCTTCCTTATGAACAAGTGAAAGCTGAAAACGGTGCTGTGTTGGATAAAGTAATTTTTATGCCTATTGTACAGTTGCACAAAGAAGGAGCCGAAGCTATTATTGATAGTTACCAGACACACATGAAGCCTGCTGCTTATGAATTAGTATTCGACAATGATAGCCCGGAGGTTCTTAACCTGATAAAGAAAGTGCGTGATACAGGTTCTAACTTGTTTATCAATTCTCTTTGGCCCGAACTATGTGGCGGTCATGATGATGACCGTGCGGTGGAACTCCATCAACCGGAAGAAAGCTGGGGATGGATCATTAATCAGGGAGCGAAATTAATTCAAACCGATCGTCCTGCTCTGTTATTGGAGTATCTGCGCAAAAAGAAACTTCACGACTAACCGTATTTCTTCATGTTAAAACAGCTTATAAACTTTTACAAGGTCTCTTCACCGGGACCTTGTAACGGGGAGGCTTTATCCTCTTCCGATGAACGTCGTCTGAAGTATTTGAAATGGGCTACCTTCCTTTCGGCAACTTTTGGCTACGGTATGTATTACGTTTGCCGCCTTAGCCTGAATGTCGTAAAGAAGCCCATCGTAGAGGAAGGAATCTTCTCTGAAACGGAACTGGGAATAATCGGCTCCGTATTATTCTTCACTTACGCTCTCGGAAAGTTCACGAATGGTTTCCTTGCCGACCGTAGCAATATCAATCGCTTCATGACTACTGGTTTATTGGTTACGGCATTAGTGAACTTATGTCTCGGCTTTACCAATTCTTTTATTCTATTTGCTGTCCTTTGGGGGATTAGCGGATGGTTTCAGTCTATGGGGGCCGCCTCCTGTGTGGTTGGCCTTTCCCGTTGGTTCACGGACAAAGAACGGGGTTCCTATTACGGATTTTGGTCTGCCAGCCATAACATCGGTGAGGTGTTAACCTTTTTGATTATTGCGTCTATTGTCAGTGTCTTGGGTTGGCGATACGGCTTCTTCGGAGCCGGTATTGTCGGTTTGCTTGGAGCTTTAATCGTGTGGAAGTTCTTTCATGACACTCCCGAGAGTCTGGGTTTCCCTCCAGTGAATGTTCCCAAACAGAAAAAAGAGATGAGTGCAACAGAAACGGCGGATTTCAATAAAGCACAGCGCCAGGTGTTGATGATGCCTGCCATTTGGATTCTTGCTCTTTCGAGTGCTTTTATGTATATCAGTCGTTATGCGATAAACAGCTGGGGCGTCTTTTACTTGGAAGCTCAAAAAGGGTATTCTACCCTGGATGCCAGTTTTATCATTTCTATCTGTCCGGTTTGTGGTATCATTGGTACGATGTTTTCCGGAGTGATTTCGGATAAATTGTTTGGTGGTCGTCGCAATGTTCCTGCCTTAATCTTCGGATTGATGAATGTATTTGCACTTTGCCTTTTCCTGTTGGTTCCGGGCGTACATTTTTGGATAGATGTATTGGCTATGATTCTTTTTGGTTTAGGAATTGGAGTACTAATTTGCTTTTTGGGTGGTTTGATGGCTGTCGATATTGCTCCTCGCAATGCATCGGGAGCTGCATTGGGAGTTGTTGGCATTGCCAGTTATATTGGTGCCGGATTGCAGGATGTGATGAGTGGTATACTGATAGAAGGGCAAAAAACGGTTCAGAACGGAGTAGATGTTTATGACTTCACTTATATTAATTGGTTTTGGATAGGGTCGGCTCTACTGTCAGTACTTTTTGCGTTATTGGTCTGGAAAGCAAAATCAAAAGAGACAGATTAGTTCCAAGTATATTAGGTTAGATTGAAAAAACTTGTTTGTAAAAGAATGTAACAGGTGTTTGTTTTCAAAGGTATTGGATTTAATTTCGGGAAGTTCGTTGTTACGATTCTTCCCGAAATGTTTTTATCATATTTACTTTGTCTCTGCCAGCCAACGATTGATATTGCGGGTTTCCGCACTGAATTCCACACCGATCCTCACTACTTCCCGATGATCTTTCTGATAAGGAATTAGGTAACCTTTTTCATTAATCTGTTTTATTGCTTCTTCTGCGGTTCCATTTAGTTTGAATTCAAATACATAGACATATTGGGGCGTTTTGACCACAGCATCGGCACGTCCGCGAGCACTGCGTACTTCTGCTTCTGTGAATTGTCCCATTAGTTTGAATACAAGATAGAAGATAACCTGATAGTGCCGTTCGGTCTGGTCATTCAGTTCATACGGAATATCAGCAAAGAAAGCCTCCAAACGGGTGAGGAAAGATTCATAATCACCTGTGCGTAATTCCTGAACGAATTTTCCGATATAAAATCCTTGATCGTTGTTCTTCATTGGAGTGTAAAACGGAACAAGAAAGTTAATGAATCCGTAGCGCACTTCATCATTCGGAAAATCAAGCCGATAGTTCTGAAACTCTCTGTCGTAATCCTTAATAGTCAGATATCCACTTTGATAAATCAGCGGTATAGGATTATTAGCATCCATTCTGTATTCTACAAAAGAAGAAGCAGGCGCTTCTATACCATTTAATAAAGTACGGAGATCATATTCACTTTTTTGTAGTAGTTCAACCAAGAATGTTGGCGTACCGGTTTGGAACCAATAGCTGCCCAACTCCAATTTACTGAAAGCATTCAATACGCTGAACGGATTGAATACCCCTGAGCCATCCGAGTGAAAATGATAACCGTCATAGTTGCGTTTCATTGCTGCGACTACTTCTTCTGGAGTCTGATGATTTTTGCGACCGAAAATTTCAATCTCGGGTTTGAAAGTACTCTCCAGTTCTTCTCGGGTAATACCGCAAAGTGTGGCATAAGAATAGTCTAGGCTAATGTCATTCAACTGATTCAGATCGCTGAATACGCTGACTTGAGAGAACTTCGTAACTCCGGTCAGGAAAACAAAACGGAGATATGCGTCAGCACTTTTCAATACTCCATAAAAGGCTTTCAATATCTGACGATACTCTTCGAACAATCTCGGACGGGTAATGGCTTGCAAAAGAGGTTTGTCATATTCGTCTACTAATACAACGACGTTTTTTCCTGTTTTCAGAAAAGCTTGCTCGATCACATAGCTGAAGCGTTCTTCGGGGCTACGATCTTTTTTCTCATCACCATAAATAGCTTCCCATTTCTCTAAATATTGGTTTAGCATTGCGATTAAATCCGCTGCCGTCTCATATTTTTTTGCATTCAGATCAAGGTGTAAAACTGGATACTGTTCCCATTTTGTCTCTAGTTGTTCAATGGCCAATCCATTAAATAGCTCTTTTTTCCCTTGGAAATAAGCATCGAATGTCGAAATTAATAGACTTTTACCAAAGCGGCGTGGTCTGCTTAGAAAATATGGCTTTCCCAAATTGGCCATACGCCATACAAGCGCGGTTTTATCCACATAAAGATAATTCTCCTTCCGTATTCCTTCAAATGTCTGTATTCCAATAGGAAGTTTACGCATTAAGTTGTCCATATCCGATGGTTTTAGAGTTTCATACGCAAAGATACAATATGCAAATGAGAATTTAAGTAGAATACAAACATTATCTTTTCAGAATAAATTCAGTTTTACGCCTTTCTTTTGCCGGAGATAATTTATTATCTTTGTAACTTCAACCCGATAATCAATGAGTAGAATAATATTAAATACTAAGATTTGGCTGTTTGTGTTGTTGGTTGGAATGTCGTTTCCTGCATGGGCACAAAGTGATGATTTCAATACATGGACTAAATTTAAGGTAAATCATAAGATAGATTCTCGTTTCTCGGTTTCAGGCGATTTGGAATTACGTATGAAGGATGATGTAAGTCGATTAGATCGTTGGGGACTGACAGTTGGTGGAAGTTATCGCCCTTGTTCTTTTTTGAATCTGGGAGTGGGATATGAGACCCATCTTCGGAATTTGGGTGATTCAGACTGGAAGTTGAGACATCGCTATCATATATCTGCCACTGCCAACTTTCGTTATCAATGGTTGAAAGTGTCTTTGCGGGAGAGGTTTCAGCAGACTTTTGACCGTGGTGATTCTGAAACTCGTCTACGTTCTCGTTTGAAGTTATCCTATGCTTCTACAAAAGGAATCGTTTCTCCTTATTTTTCTGTTGAAATTTATCAAAGTCTGGATGATACCTCTTTTTGGAGAGCAGACCGTATGCGCTATCGTCCCGGAGTGGAGATTGCTTTAGCCAAACGTTGGTCATTGGATGCATTTTATTGTTATCAATATGCATCTTCGCAAGGCAGACACATTGCCGGAATAGAAGTGGGGTATTCTTTTTGAAATAAATGACGGATAGTAAATAATAACCAATGCTAATATAATAATGTGGAGTTCAGAATGTCTTGTTTTTGCATGTGTTATGTAAATGGCTGATTACGTGCTTTTTATATAAAAGATTAATCTTTTTAAAGGAAAATATTTCTTTTCTTAACTATAATCTGTACTTTCGCTTCCACATTTCAAACTGTAATGTGGGAATTTAAGATTTTACAGTTGCAACAGACGTGTTGTATGGTTTTTCATAACCGAAAGTGAATACTTCCTCTTATGGCATTCTTTCTGCTCAATCAAGAATTTCTTTTTTTGAACTAATAGAAAAACAAAATGAAAACATGCCATAACCTATTTGTGGGAGTAGGTTTTTTTATCCTTTGTTGTACTATGTTTACTGCTTGTGTAAACCATATTTCGGAGGAAGAAGGGGAAATCATTAATAATGGAGATATTCCGTTGAAGTTTGTAGCTGATATTCATGAGATCATGAATACTCGTGTAGTAAACAATAGTTTTGGAGAAAAAGATGAAGTGGGGTTATTTGCACTTGCAGGAACTACTACAATGCAAGAAGAACGTTATGCAGATAATCTTCATTTTGTGCGTTCATCTACTGGTGAGTTTGTATCTGATGAATCGGTTTACTATCCGGATGATGGAGTTACATTGAATTTAATCAGTTATTATCCATATCAGAATAGTGGAGTAGCAATGGGGGAAAGTTCCATGCAAGTGACCGTTGCAACAACTCAAGATAAACTGGATGATTATTCTCATTCTGATTTTCTAGTTGCTTCCAAAAAGGAAGTATTAGCCAGTAAAGATGCAGTTGCTTTGACTTACAACCACCAGTTCTTTCGCATGAAAATAGTCCTTGTCCCCGGAGAGGGAGAGAATATAGAAGAAATACTATCTGTGAAACCTACACTTTCGGTGAGTGGCTTTTATACTAAGACCATTTATGATTTTCAGAAGAAAACATTCTCTGCCTATTCTGAAGAGAAAGATATTACTCCTGCAGGAGAATGGGAAATAAAAGACGGTCGACTAGTAGGAAAAGAGCTTATTTTGATTCCCCAAGAGGCGACTGTTGGGTATCAATACATAACATTGGAAGCTGCCGGCAAACTATATACCAGTTTATTACCATCCACTTTACAATTGGAAAGTGGAAAACAGAGAGAGTTGGAAATAACGTTTGTATCGGCCGAAGATATATTAATGAGTAAAGTGAACGGAGAAATCGGGGATTGGGATGGGACAGAAGTGGATCATACCGAATCGGGTATTTTGCATAAATACATAGATGTATCGAAGCTGACTTTTGAAAAATCGAATGTGTACAAAGTGATACATTCGGGAAAACAAGTAGCCGAAATATGTAAAGAGTATCTTGTTACTCCGGATTTTTCTTCTCAAGCGATTGTTGCCTATCCGATGAAAGAAGACGGTAGCGTTAATTTATCTCAAGGGATTGTAGCACAGTTATTAGGAAAATCAGGAAAAGTAAATGGTGGAAGTGTATCATGGAATATGGAAGATCATTCATTAACCTATGTGGATGGCACCTTATTGGCTCGTAATAATGTTTATGTGCTGGCAGACGGAGCAATCTCCTTATCAGTAACACTGGCAGATGATGTGTTACCTGTTCTAGCATTGGAAGATGTGGTTCGTGACGTACGTGGAGGAGTCATCCATAATTATCCGCTAGTGAAGATCGGAACTCAATACTGGATGAGGAGTAATTTGGAGGCATCTTTATATGTAAACGGTGATGCGCTCCCTAAATTGAATCAGGTAACAGCAAATATAGCCGGATATTTGCAATCTACTACAGAGCATTATTTTTATACCGCTAATGTTGCGCTTTCCGGTAGGATCTTGCCAACTCACTGGAGTATACCGAATTGGGAAGACTGGAATATTTTAAAAGACTACTTGAAGGGGGAAGCTTCTTTGTTGAAGTCAGGGATCTGGTTGTCCCTGAAGACGGAAGAACAAGTGCAACCTGCAACTAATTTATCCGGTTTTAATGGTATTCCTGTAGGAATGTATGTAGGGGCTTTTCAAGCAGATTATGAGAACAAACATTTGGCATATTGGACATTGGACAATACAAATGCCACCATCGATACTAAGGTTTTCTACATGAAAAGTGATACGAATATCATAGAAGAATCTAATGCGGGTATTGATACGAAAGCTTTCGCTATTCGTTGTATTAGAAAGTAAATCAGTGAAAATTGCATCTCCTTTTCATAAATTGCTTATATTTGGGAAGTAAAACTAACTAAAAGAGAGAACTATGAAGAAGATAATAAATCCCTGGAAGGGTTTGGAAGGGTACAATTGTTTCGGTTGTGCTCCTAATAATGAAGCTGGAGTAAAAATGGAATTTTATGAGGATGGTGACGAAGTAGTGAGCATTTGGAAGCCACGTCCCGAGTATCAAGGCTGGATTGACACTTTGCATGGCGGTATTCAAGCAGTTTTGATGGATGAAATCTGTGCGTGGGTGGTGCTTCGTAAACTACAAACGACTGGAGTGACTTCGAAGATGGAAACCCGTTACCGAAAATCTGTTGATACCAAAGATTCTCATATAGTATTGCGTGCCTCTATTAAAGAAGTGAAGCGGAACATTGTCATTGTTGAAGCAAAATTATATAATAAGGATGGAGAAGTGTGCACGGAATCAGTTTGTACTTACTTTACTTTCTCGAAAGAAAAGTCGAAAGACGAAATGCATTTTACGAAATGTGATGTAGAGCCGGAAGAGATATTGCCTTTAATTTGAAATAAAAACTCAAGTTTTTGTGATAAATGTTTGGTGGTTTCAAACAAATGCTTTACTTTTGTCGCAGTTAATAAAAGAAATATGAAATATACAACTACACATCATCATCATCATTTTCCTAACGAATAATCGGTGGGCGTGGATGATATTGTGTATAACTATATAAACGATAACTAAGGCTTGCCGAATACGGTAAGCCTTTTTTTATTTCTCAACGCATATTATAATTAAAAATTAAATAAAGTCATGTTAAGAATCGCAGTACAAGCCAAAGGACGTCTCTTCGAAGAGACAATGGCACTTTTAGGAGAGTCGGATATTAAGTTGAGCACTACAAAACGTACCTTATTGGTGCAGTCTTCCAATTTCCCTATTGAAGTTCTATTCCTTCGTGATGATGATATCCCGCAGACAGTGGCTACCGGTGTGGCAGACTTGGGAATTGTTGGCGAAAACGAATTTATGGAGAAAGAAGAAGATGCGGAAATTATCAAACGTTTGGGATTCAGTAAGTGTCGCCTTTCATTGGCTATGCCGAAAGATATTGAATATCCCGGTTTGTCATGGTTTGACGGTAAGAAGATCGCTACTTCCTATCCGGTTATTCTTCGTAACTTCCTGAAGAAAAATGGTGTAAATGCTGAAATTCACGTGATTACCGGTTCCGTAGAAGTGTCTCCGGGAATTGGATTGGCTGATGCTATTTTCGATATTGTAAGCTCCGGTTCTACGTTGGTAAGTAACCGTTTGAAAGAAGTGGAAGTCGTAATGAAGTCGGAAGCATTGCTGATTGGCAACAAGAATATGAGCGACGAGAAAAAAGAAGTGCTCGAAGAACTGCTGTTCCGCATGAATGCAGTAAAAACAGCCGAAGATAAAAAATATGTATTGATGAATGCTCCGAAAGATAAACTGGAAGAAATCATTGCTGTATTGCCGGGTATGAAGAGCCCTACGGTGATGCCGTTAGCACAGGAAGGCTGGTGCTCTGTTCATACAGTACTTGATGAAAAACGTTTTTGGGAAATCATAGGAAAACTGAAAGGACTGGGAGCGGAAGGTATTTTAGTACTGCCTATTGAAAAGATGATTGTATAAATATATAGGCACAGATTTCACGGATTACACAGATAATGTAGTCGCTAATCCCAGATACCGTGTAACCCGTGAAATCCGTGCCTAATAAGATATAAACTATGAAATTGATTAAATATCCCTCAAAAGAACAGTGGACGGAACTTTTGAAACGTCCGGCACTGAATACGGAAAATTTGTTCGACACTGTTCGCTCTATTATAAATAAGGTAAGAGCAGAAGGTGACAAAGCCGTCTTGAAATATGAAGCTACTTTTGATAAAGTCACCTTGTCTGCGCTTGCTGTGACTCCTGAAGAGATACAGGTTGCCGGAACATTGGTAAGCGATGAACTGAAAGCAGCCATCTCCCTGGCAAAACAAAATATTGAAACCTTTCATGCTTCCCAACGTTTTATCGGAAAGAAGGTAGAAACAATGAACGGTGTGACTTGCTGGCAAAAATCGGTAGGAATCGAAAAAGTGGGATTGTATATTCCGGGTGGAACAGCACCACTTTTCTCAACTGTATTGATGTTGGCTGTTCCGGCTAAAATTGCAGGATGCAAGGAAATCGTACTTTGCACGCCTCCCGATAAGAATGGAAATATTCATCCGGCTATTCTTTTTGCTGCGCAACTGGCAGGTGTCAGTAAAATATTCAAGGCTGGTGGTGTGCAGGCTATTGCCGCTATGGCCTATGGAACGGAGAGTGTACCTAAAGTATATAAGATATTTGGTCCAGGTAATCAATATGTGACAGCTGCCAAACAGTTGGTAAGCCTGCGTGATGTAGCTATTGATATGCCTGCCGGCCCTTCTGAAGTCGAAGTTCTGGCTGATGCATCTGCCAACCCGGTTTTTGTAGCAGCAGACCTTTTGTCACAGGCAGAACATGGAATAGATAGCCAGGCTATATTGATTACCACTTCCGAGAAACTTCAAACAGAAGTAATGGCGGAAGTAGAACGTCAATTAGCCGAATTGCCCCGTCGTGAAATTGCTGCAAAATCATTAGAGAATAGTAAACTGATTTTAGTAAAGGATTTGGATGAAGCATTGGAACTGACTAACGCATACGCGCCGGAACACTTAATTATAGAAACGGAAAACTACATGGAAGTAGCAGAGCGTGTAACAAATGCCGGTTCTGTTTTCCTTGGATCGTTAACTCCCGAAAGTGCCGGTGACTATGCTTCCGGAACAAATCATACCTTGCCTACCAACGGTTATGCCAAAGCATATAGTGGCGTCAGTCTGGATAGTTTTATCCGCAAGATTACGTTCCAGGAAATTCTCCCGGAAGGAATAAAGGCTATTGGTCCTGCTATTGAGGAGATGGCGGCTAACGAACATTTGGACGCGCATAAGAATGCGGTCACAGTTCGTCTCAAAGCAATTCAAAATTCATAACTTAAAATTTAAAGAAGTGAAAACATTACAAGAATTAACCCGGCCGAATATCTGGAAATTAAAGCCTTACTCTTCGGCACGTGATGAATATAAAGGAGTCACCGCTTCTGTTTTCCTGGATGCAAACGAAAATCCGTACAATACGCCTCACAACCGTTATCCGGACCCTATGCAGTGTGAACTGAAAACATTGTTGTCGAAAATTAAGAAAGTATCTCCCGAACATATTTTTCTCGGAAACGGCAGTGATGAGGCCATCGACTTGGTCTTTCGTGCTTTCTGCGAACCGGGTAAAGATAATGTAGTAGCTATCGATCCTACCTATGGAATGTATCAGGTCTGTGCCGATGTAAACGATGTGGAATATCGGAAAGTATTGTTGGATGATGACTTCCAGTTCTCTGCTGACAAATTGCTGGCAGCTACCGACGAGCATACCAAACTTATTTTCCTTTGCTCGCCTAATAATCCGACGGGAAATGATTTGCTTCGTTCCGAAATAGAGAAGATTCTTTGTCAGTTTGAAGGATTGGTAATGTTGGATGAGGCTTACAATGATTTTTCTAAAGCTCCGTCTTTCCTCGAAGAGTTGGACAAATATCCTAATCTCGTCGTATTCCAGACATTCTCCAAAGCTTGGGGATGTGCTGCTATCCGTTTGGGAATGGCTTTTGCTTCCAAAGAGATTATTGATATTCTTAGTAAAATCAAATATCCCTATAATGTCAACCAGTTGACTCAACAGCAAGCCATCGCCATGTTGCATAAACATTATGAGATAGAACGTTGGGTGAAAACTCTGAAGGAAGAACGTGACTATCTGGAAGCGGAATTTGAAAAGCTTCCATGTACCATTAAACTGTTTCCGTCTGATGCGAATTTCTTTTTGGCAAAAGTGACGGATGCCGTGAAAATCTACAATTATTTGGTAGGTGAAGGAATTATTGTGCGTAATCGCCATAACATTTCGCTTTGCTGCAACTGTTTGCGTGTGACTGTCGGTACCCGTGTAGAGAATAATACACTATTAGCCACCCTTAAAAAATACCCGGGATAATTTATGAAGAAGAAAGTATTATTTATAGATCGAGATGGTACGTTGGTGATCGAACCTCCCGTAGATTACCAACTCGACTCATTGGAGAAGCTGGAATTCTATCCGAAAGTATTCCGTAATTTAGGTTTTATCCGCAGCAAACTCTATTTTGAATTTGTGATGGTCACCAATCAGGATGGATTGGGTACATCTTCCTTCCCGGAAGAAACGTTTTGGCCTGCCCATAATCTGATGCTTAAAACATTAGAAGGAGAGGGGATTACTTTTGATGAGATTCTAATAGACCGTAGTTTCCCGGAAGATAATGCGCCCACCCGTAAACCACGTACCGGAATGCTGACGAAGTATCTAAATAATCCGGAATACGATCTTGCCGGAAGTTTTGTGATAGGCGACCGTCCTACGGATGTGGAACTTGCCAAGAATTTGGGTTGTCGGGCAATCTATCTGCAAAATTCACCTGAAACCCTGAAAGAAAAAGGATTGGAAGAAGTCTGCGCCCTTGCAACAACTGACTGGGATCAGATAGCCGAGTTCCTTTTTGCCGGAGAACGGAAAGCGGAAGTACGTCGTACAACCAAAGAAACAGATATTGATGTGGCTTTGAACTTGGATGGAAACGGCACTTGTGACATCTCTACCGGTCTTGGCTTTTTCGACCACATGCTCGAGCAGATTGGAAAACACTCCGGTATGGACTTGACGATCCGTGTAAAAGGAGATCTGGAGGTAGACGAACATCATACGATCGAAGATACTGCTATTGCATTAGGAGAATGTATTTACCAGGCTTTAGGTAGTAAGCGTGGAATTGAACGTTATGGCTATGCTTTACCGATGGATGATTGTCTTTGTCAGGTTTGTCTGGACTTTGGTGGTCGTCCCTGGCTGGTTTGGGATGCCGAATTCAAGCGTGAGAAGATAGGGGAGATGCCGACGGAAATGTTCCTTCATTTCTTTAAGTCACTAAGTGATGCGGCAAAAATGAATCTGAACATCAAGGCGGAAGGACAAAATGAACATCATAAGATAGAAGGTATTTTTAAAGCCCTTGCCCGTGCCTTGAAAATGGCAATCAAAAGAGATATCTATCATTTTGAACTTCCATCCAGCAAGGGAGTACTTTGATCTTTTTATAATAACAATATAGACTTATGCAGAAAAGAATCCTGTTAAGCCTACTTTTGGGAGTAATCTTCTCTATATCTATTTTTAGTCAGAATTTGAAAGTAGAGAAGATTACTCTTCCTGATAGTGAATTAACCAATCTGTACAAGATCGATTCGGGTGTATATCGTTCAGAGCAACCTTCGCATGAAGACTTTAAAGCTTTAGAAAAGTATGGTATTGGCGAAGCTCTCAATCTCCGTAATAGACATAGCGATGATGATGAAGCCGCAGGAACGAACGTAAAGCTTCATCGGGTAAAGACCAAAGCTCATTCCATCAATGAAGAACAGTTGATTGAAGCATTGCGTATTATAAAGAATCGTAAAGCGCCGATTGTTATCCATTGCCATCACGGATCAGATCGCACAGGAGCTGTTTGCGCACTTTATCGAGTGGTATTTCAGAATGTTTCAAAAGAAGACGCGATTCATGAAATGACTGAAGGCGGTTTTGGCTTTCATCGTATTTATAAAAATATCATTCGGAGGATTAAAGAAGCGGATATAGAGCAAATAAGAAGAAAAGTTATGTGTACAGAGGGATTTTAGTATGTAATTTTGTGCAGATACATGTCTTGCTAAAATGTTGTATCGAAGCTATGATGAGGCGTTATATTTTCTCAACTATTCTCACTGCTATGAGAAAAAATTCTCACTATAATGAGAAAATCTTCTCATAGTAATGAGTATTTTTTCTCATAGCAGTGAGAATAGTTTGATGTTTGTACTTCCCTATAAATTCTCTATTTCTTTAAGCCACATAGCTGAATTGGCATCACTAGGCATCCTCCAATCCCCCCGTGGACTAATAGAAATACTTCCTACTTTAGGTCCGTCCGGTAAGCAAGAACGTTTGAACTGCTGATTGAAGAAACGACGGAAGAAAGTGGAAAGCCATTTCTTGATGGTTTCTTCATCATACATATCTTTGAATGTCGTTTTTGCCAAATAGAATATCTTGGAAGGCCGGAAGCCGAAACGTAAGAAATAATATAGGAAGAAGTCGTGCAGTTCATAAGGACCTACCAGATCTTCTGTTTTCTGTTTAATTTCTCCGTTCTCATCCGCCGGAATCAATTCCGGGCTAATAGGAGTGTCTACAATATCAAGCAAAGTAGCTTTCGAGTTTTCGTCCATACCGTTTTCTGCCACCCATTGTACTAAATATTTCACAAGTGTTTTGGGAACACTCGCATTTACCCCGTACATGGACATGTGATCGCCGTTGTAAGTAGCCCATCCCAATGCAAGTTCCGATAAGTCCCCTGTACCGATAACCATTCCCCAAGTCTGATTGGCCACATCCATTAGTATTTGTGTACGTTCGCGCGCTTGCGAATTCTCGTATGTAACGTCATGTACATTCATGTCATGTTCGATGTCCTTAAAATGTTGGATGCAGGCATCTTTAATACTAATCTCACGGATGGATATACCTAATGATTTCATTAGATCGATCGCATTATGGTAGGTGCGGTCAGTCGTTCCGAAACCCGGCATCGTGATTCCGAGAATACCATTTCGGGATAATCCCAGTTTATCGAAAGTCTTCACGCAGACGAGCAGTGCCAGTGTTGAGTCTAATCCACCTGAAATACCGACTACGGCTGTTTTGGCTCCGGTGTGAACTAATCTTTGTGCTAGTCCGGCCACTTGGATAGAGAATACTTCTTCGCAATGTTCATTTAGCTCAATTCCTTGTGGTACGAAAGGATGGGCGTTGAACTTCCGGGTTAAGGTCAGTTCTTTGCTGTTGACAAATTCTGTCGCGATAGAAACTGCTTTCTTGTCTCCTAAATTTGCCTGATTAGCGGCGAAAGTAGTATTTATCCTGCGTTCTGCCCGGATGCGTTCCACATCAATTTCGCTGATAATCAGTTGCTCTTTCATACTGAAACGTTCGCTGCGTGCAAGCAGTGAACCGTTTTCATAAATCAGCCCATTACCGGCAAAAACCACATCGGTAGTAGATTCTCCAAAGCCACAAGACGAGAATACATATCCGGCAATACAACGTGCAGATTGTTGGCTGATGAGAGAACAAAGATAATTGTTCTTTCCAATGCCTTCATTATCAGCAGACATATTGAACAGAATCTCTGCCCCTTGCAGTGCCAGTGAGGAACTTGGAGGTATAGTAGACCAAAGGTCCTCGCATATCTCAATGCCAAAAGTCGTATCTGAAGTCTCAAAAAGCAGATTTGCACCTATGGGAACGATTTGTCCACACAGGCGTACGTTGTTTGTAGTCAACTGAAGCGCTGATGTGAACCAACGTTGTTCGTAGAATTCTTTATAATTCGGCAGATAGGTCTTGGCTGCAACTCCCAACACTTTCCCTTTCTGAATCACTACGGCTGCATTGATTACTGTCGAATTGACAACGACAGGCATGCCAACAATAGAAATGATATCTAATTGACGGGTGTTATTCAGAATTTGCATCAGCCCCATTTCTGCTTCTTCCAGCAAAAGTTGTTGTCCGAATAGGTCACCACAAGTATATCCGGTGATACTCATTTCCGGGAAAATAATGATCTGCACTCCTTTTCCTTCAGCCACTGTAATCAGACTTTCTATCTTCTCTACATTGAATTTACAGTCAGCCACTTTTACGTGTGGCACGGCTGCAGCTACTTTTACAAATCCGTAGTTCATCTTATACCTTATTTATATATAATGAGTGCAAAAATAGGAAATAGTTTTGAATAATTATCTTTTCTATATTGAATCCTCTTAATAA
>NZ_JAJKHN010000040.1:0-60013 GCF_020982715.1 Bacteroides sp. 1_1_30 | reverse complement strand
TGACACGTCTATATGAGGAAAAGTAACTAGGAAGACTTTATTTATTATTAGATATACAAGAGTATTGCCATTAAATATGTTTTGAGAAGAGAAGGGAACTATTGATTATTAAACAATTAGCACTCATGCGTTTTCCCTGCTTCGTCAAAGATACGATAAAAAATAGAGAAAAGGACGATAAGAAGCCGCCTTCTTCAGTCAAGTAGAAATTTATATTTTTTCCGGAGAAATACTTGCAAACCGATATCATCCGATAGTACATTCGCAGTATCAGCGCTGAACAATAAACCGATTTTAATCACTTAAAAATAGAAAAAATAATGAATGCAATAACATTGATATGGAGACAGGTATTGAAGGAACTAAAATTGTTTCAAATGAAGGAGAACAAAGAAGATGCAGTTGAGAAAACAGACAAAGAGCCACAGAAAACGCTAAAATGTCATGAAGATATATATACTGCTCCCCTACCGGACGCTGCACCGCCTACTGAAAGGGAGAAAGAGACAGAACGAAAACAACCGGTCCGGTTAACCCAAGAGGTACGTACATTCCTGCAAAAACAGTATGATTTTCGTTACAACCTATTGACGGAAGAAACGGAATATCGTCCTGCCAACAAGCGTGCCGTTCCTTTCGAACCTGTAAGTAAGCGGGAACTGAACACTTTCTGCATGGAAGCACACGACCAGGGCATATCCTGCTGGGATAAAGACTTGAGCCGTTACATTTATTCCACTTGTATTCCTGAATACCATCCTTTCCGGCTTTACATGGAGGAACTGCCCGGCTGGGATGGGACAGACAGACTGGAAGCTTTGGCGCAGCGTGTCTCTGACAATCAGCTCTGGATAAAAAGCTTCCATACCTGGATGCTGGGACTCACCGCCCAATGGTTAGGCATGACGGGAATACATGCCAACAGCGTAGCCCCCATACTTGTCAGCAGCGAGCAGGGACGACAAAAATCCACATTTTGCAAGGCACTGATGCCGCCGGCACTGTCACGTTATTACATGGACAACCTGAAACTGTCTGCACAAGGAAAACCCGAAAGGTTACTTGCCGAAATGGGACTTCTGAACATGGATGAATTTGACAAATACGGAACGCAGCAAATGCCATTATTGAAGAATCTGATGCAAATGGCAAACCTGAATATCTGCAAAGCTTATCAAAAGAATTTCCGCAACTTGCCGCGCATCGCTTCTTTCATCGGTACAAGCAACCGTTTTGACTTGCTCACCGATCCCACCGGTAGCCGGCGATTCATCTGCATTGAAGCAGAACATCTGATCGATTGCGAAGGTATCATGCACGATCAGATCTATGCCCAACTGAAAGCTGAACTGCTCTCCGGCATCCGCTACTGGTTCACAAAAGAAGAGGAACGGGAACTGCAACGCCACAACGCCGCTTTTTATCATCCGTGTCCGGCAGAGGAAGTCTTTCATGCCTGCTTCCGGATAGCTAAAGATGATGAAGAGGGAAGCGAACGGCTCTCGGCTTCGGACATATTCAGAAGACTGAAAATGTATAACCCCGCTGCCATGCGTGGAAGTAATCCGGCTACGTTCGCGCAAGTTTTGCTTGCGGCAGGGGTCACCCGCAAACATACCAAATATGGGAATGTGTATCTGATGAAACCGATGAAAGCGGCATAAAGCTTCAAATAGAGGAAGGGTTCACCCGTAAGGATCTGGGGAGTAATGGTTTATAATAGGAGTGAAAGAGGTGAAAAGAAAAAGAGGACATTAAGAGGGAAATAGGCTATAAACAGTAAGATTTTGAATAGAAAATCAGGAAAAACTTGATTATCTATTCAAAATCTTATTGTTTCCGGATATTTATCCTACTATCCATTTACTGCCCGGTATAAACGAAATGATCTTAGTTGTTACAAAACAACAGATAAACGTAACCACTGCGATACATGGTATAGCGGCAACAGTGGGAAGCGCCAATGTATCTTTGAACACAGTCACCCACAGTCCGAGCCAGAATATGTGCATAAGATACATACCATAGCTAAGTTTCGATGTTTCCGTCACCAACTTGGGAGCTTGCGGACGTTTGATACATGTAAACATAAGGAATGTACCCGTTGTGAGAAGCACACAGTTAATCGTACAGAAAGCCCATCCTATTTCTATTACAGGTGTGGAATGGAGTTCGCCGGGTATAGCCTGCACATAGAATGAATAAATAGTCCATACAGCACCGATTACCATTAAAATGATTCCTACAGTGAAACGTTTGGAACGGTTCCAGGTAAGATGTACACGAATGTAATGTGCCAGAACAAGATAGCCCAAATAACCGGAGAAGTACCACAACATGTGGTATTCATTCCAGAAACATTGTCCCCACACTTCACCGCACCAACGATTGAGATAAGGCATACAGGTTGACAACACGAACAGCCCTATAAAGAAACGCTCTTCTTTAGCCGTGGCTTTTCTCAACCATGGGGATATAATTGGGATAAACAAATAAAGGCTTATCAGAGGATATATAAACCACAAGTGTCCGGCTAGCGTCGGAAAATTCAGGAATATCCGCGACAAGTCCTTCATAGATGTTTCTCCGTCTATCTGTCCCCACAACATAGGTAGAGTGCTGTACAGTAGCATGAATATGAAAAACGGTGGAAGGATGCGAAGACAGCGCTGGCGATAGAATTGCCACATAGACTGCTCTTCCTTCATCGGTGCAAGCAGGAAGGCAGAGACTATCATGAACAGGGGTACTGCCATACGTGAAAAACCGTCGTACACTGATACCCATAGCCGGTCTACTTCATTTGCCAAAAAAGACTGCGGACCTGCCATATCAGTGGCTCCGGGAGCACAGTAGAAATTTTCACTGGCATGAACAAGGATGACGAGAAAGCATGCAAACACACGGATGTAATCTAAAAAAACAATACGTTTCATTTATTCTAAGTTTTCTAGTTATTAATTTATTCTTTTGTGTTCGGGAACGCAGAGATTCTCAACCGTGCCGCACCCATAGGGATCAATGTTATTTCTTCTTTATCACCTTTCACCGCATCTTCTTCCGGCAATACGCCACACAGTCCTGTTTCGTCTATCTTCCATTCAGGAACCGGACGACCGATAGCTTTTACTTCTAAAGGTACACTGGCTACTGTGAAAGGATAGTTGTCAGCCGGCCAGGATTTACGGATGACCTTGAAATTCTTCAAAGGTTCTTTCTTATCCAATACCAACGAATAATTCCAGGGGCTATCCGGATAGATTTCAGTAGTAGGCCATTTTTTCGAATCAGCACCTTTCTGCCATTTTGAATCACCGATAGCAGTCTCGCGACTGTCTTTCTCTACATATTTCTCTGCAATCTTAAGAGACAAAGTCAAAGGTCCGTAATCTACGCTTACGCTGTTTTTATTAACCTGCCAGGTACGCATAGACAAAGACATCGGAAGAGTCAATTCCACACGGTCACCATTCGCCCACTCGCGATTGATGCAAAGATATTTTCCCGCTACAGGAGCTGCACTTACCTTCTTGCCATTCACCCGCACTTCCGCCTTTTGAGTCCATGAAGGAATACGAAGATAAAATGGGAAAGCAACCTTTTCATCGGTAGAAACAGTAAAGGCAATAGCTTCTTCAAAAGGATAATTTGTCTCTTCGTGAAGAGTGATTTCCTTGCCGTCACCCACTTTCACTGTAGCTTTGCAAGCTGCATAAATAGCTGTTGCCACTCCGTTGTCGGGAGTTGCCAGTACCAGATGTTCGGTGAAGTAAGGCCAGCCCTGTGCATGATTGTGTTGGCAGCAACGACTGCTGAAAGGATTCATCGAAAGGAACGGGCCACGATTGTCAATGCCCGGATGATGATTCTTCGAATCACTGATAGCATGGTTCGGACAAGTGATATAACGCAATGCCTTGAAGTCCGGCATCACGGCAGCCGGATAAGAGTTGAACGCTACTTCTTCACAGTGTTCCGCCCACATTGGGTCTCCCGTCATGCAAAGCATGATTTCATCGGAAGCCATTTGTTCTACCAAACCGCAGGTTTCCACTCCCTGTCGGGGATCGATATATCCTAAACGGGCATTTTCGTCCGCACCGAACATACCTCCGGGAACCTGACCAAAAGTACGCCGTATCAGATGATGGACATTATAAGAGGCTTTCAGCATCGCTGAATCTCCGGTCTGCATATAATAAGTGGCAGGTTCACGGAAACATTGGGCGATATTTACATTGTGCCAGTTAGGTAAGGAGGTGGATTTCGTCCAGTCGGCTGTGTTACGGTGAATCTTCTCGGCCAGTTCGAGTAGGAAAGCATCCCCAGTATGGTTGTAAAGCCAGTAGATACTGATGATGTTATCACCGCCACGGCTTTTCTCCCAATAATCTTCCAGAAGTTGGTCATCGGGAACAGTCATCTGCCACTTGAAGTAATTCGTCATCAGGTCAATGACACGCTGATCTTGAGAATACTCATAATAAGATTGCAGACACCAGAGCATAATCATCTGTGCCCAAAGTTCGCGTTTGCCGTTACGTTCATTGACCGGACCGAAATAGCCATCCGGCTGGCGACTGGCAAATACACCTTCAATCCAATATTTGGTTTCTTCAATCATCTTCGGGTCATTCAGGATATATGCTAGATTGCCATACCCTTTGAGCCAGTAAGGGACTTCCTCCCAGCCGTGATCGCCACCAGTTGTCAACCAGGCATTATTATCCTTTTCCAGCCAAGCGCTGATTTCTCCCAAGTGTCCGGTCAGACCGTCACGCTGCAACTCCAGATACTTCTTCACCCAGCCTTCAGGCTGAATACTACCTACCGGCAACTTTATAAAATTCAACGGTCGAAGCGGAGCGCGATACCCGATATAATTGGTATTGACGGACTGTATGTCCGGTCGGTCCACTACCGTCACCGTACCACTAGAAGAAACAGGCGCACAAGCTGTAACCGCCACTCCAAGCACTATCGATGCAAAAAGTCCTTTAGTTTTATTTTTCTTCATTTCGTCTATTCTACTACTTCCGGAAATCATCCTAATTTCCCTATGAGCCCTATTGAGCACCAACAAATTACATTCGAAGCAAAGAACGGATAATCTCTAATCAGACAACCCGTTCTTCAATGACATGAACTGCCTTTATAACCTATTTATCAACAGAGAATTTGAAGATACATTGGCTTGTATACTTTTCGCCCGGGCGAAGTACAGCCGACGGCCATTCCGGTTTGTTCGGAGTATCCGGATATTTCTGTGTTTCGAGACATACGGAAGCACGTTGGTTGTAAGTAATGCCTTTCTTTCCTGTCAGTGAACCATCGAGGAAGTTACCTGCATATACCTGAATACCCGGTTCGTTAGTATAAACGTCGAGTACGATACCAGTCTTCGGTGATTTCAAAGAAGCGCATTTACGGGTTACGTCGCCTTTCGTGTTCAATACCCAGTTGTGATCGTAACCATTGCCGTTTTTCAGCTGTACGAAATCATAGTCGTTGATACGTTCGCCTACCGGAGTCAGGGTGCGGAAATCCATCGGAGTTCCTTCTACCGGAACAATCTCGCCAGTTGTCATGAAAGTACTGTCCACCGGAGTATAATAGTCCGCATCCACCATCAACAAATGACCGGAATTATTGCCGGCATCACCTTCAAGATTAAAATAAGAGTGGTTGGTCATATTTACAATCGTCGGTTTGTCTGTTTCCGCTTCGTATTGAATATCGATGGCATTATCGTCCGTCAGTTTCATCACCACTTTACAAGTGATGTTTCCCGGAAAACCTTCTTCACCGTCTTCTGCACGGTAAGTCAACTGCAATTCCTGCGGATTCAACAATGCTGCATCAAACACCCGGTATTGGAATCCTTGCGGTCCGCCGTGCAGACAATGACCGTAGTTATTGCGGGGAAGCTGATATTCTACACCATCCAAGGTGAACTGTCCCTGATTGATACGATTGGCATAACGTCCGATAGTCGCACCAAAATCCGAAGGCTTGCTGATATAGTCCTGAATAGAATCGAAGCCAAGCACTACGTCCTGCATTACTCCGTCCTTGTCGGGAACCATCACTGAAACAATACGTCCACCGAAGTTCGTGATACAAACTTCCATGTTGTTCTTGTTACGCAGAGTGAACAAATCAGTCTTCTTTCCATCTACTTCTGTCTGGAATTTACTCTGCAATAAACCGGAATCTGTAGCCTTTTCAGCTTTCGGAGTACAAGCTGCCATTAAAAGGGCGGCAACTGCCCATACACATAACTTTTTCATGATACAATTGTTTTTTTTAATATTAGTTTTCAGCTATTCACATTTAGATGCAGACGACGCGGATAACGCGTTTTTTCTAATTTTGCATCAGAAAAAGAGCCGCATCATCCGCGTTATCCGCGTTCAATTTACTATGTCAGCATATTACTGTATACTATTCAATAAATCTACCTTTCCTTCATTAACCAGCTTCAAAATCAACTCACCGAAAAGAGTATTCTGCCAGGCAAACCATGCGCGGGTAAATTTCTTCGGATTATCCTTATGGAAAGATTCGTGCATAAAGCCGGTGTCAGCATCCGTGTCCATCAACATCTTAATGCAAGTCTTGATTTCAGCATCATTCTGACTTGTGAAGGCTTTCATCATAATACTCATCGGCCACACCATATCGTAACCGATATGCGGTCCGCCGATCCCTTCGCCTGCCTTGCCTTTAAAGAAATAAGGATTGTCCTCACTCCATACAAAACGGCGGGTATTCTGATAAATCGGATCGTTTACATTCACATCACCCAAATAAGGCATCGCAAGCAAACTCGGCACATTGGCATCATCCATCAGATGATGATTTCCAAAACCATCTACCTCGAATGCATAAATTTTACCATATTTAGGATGATTATACACCGCATATTTCTTTAAAGCTGTTTCCACCTCCTGCGCCAAGTCCTTACATTCTTTAGACAAAGCTGTCTTCTTGTTTACCTTCTCCAAAATCTCGGCTGCCTTACGCAAAGAAGATACGGCAAAGAAATTGGAAGGAACCAGGAATTGAAGCGTAGTAGCATCGTCCGAAGGACGGAAACTGGAAACAATCAAACCGACTGGTTTCACCGGTGCTCCCAGACCGTCATTGCTCACAGTATCCAGTGCACGTTCCGTCTTACGTTGGAATTTATAAGGACCTACTCCGTCTTTGCGTTGTTGCTCTTTGAATGTTTTCAGTACATTAGTGATTGCCTGAATCCATTCTTCGTCGAATATGCTCGCATCTCCGGTAGTCTTCCAGTAATGATAAGCCAAACGCAACGGATAACACAAGGAGTCTATTTCCCATTTACGTTCGTGCAACTCCGGTTTCATGTCTGTAAGGTCACTCATCCAATGACCGTCAGGAATAGCGCCGTCATTAAAAGCGTTCGCGTACGGATCGATATTGATACATTTGAACTGGCGGAGAATAACACCTGCCAGCATTTCTTTCAGTTCAGGGTCCGCATTAGCTAATTGCACATAAGGCCATACCTGTGCACCGGAGTCGCGTAGCCACATAGCATGAATATCACCCGTATATACGAACGTATCCGGTTTGCCATCGCTTCCTTTACGGAAATGTACGGTTGTATCCAGTGTATTCGGGAAACAGTTGGTAAACATCCATGCCAACTTCGCATTCTTCAAAAGTTTCTGTACACGGAGAATCTCCTTCTCTACCGCATTGGAACGGAACAAACGATTGGATATTTCCGGGCGGTTATCTTTCCGAATAGCATCCGCCAGACATACATGCATTTCCGTCATACGGTTGGAGGCTTGTAACTGCCCGCCACAGAGAAGCATACCTGCCAGCATACCTGCACTAATATATTTGATCTGTTTCTTCATGATTACTTCTTCTTTTTAAATTCGTTAGAGAAAGAATAAGGGAAATCGGACTCTTTGGTACCACGTTGCTGATTGGGTTTCGCATCCATTTTGTAAGAAATGCTAGCGCCATTCAACAGGTCCTGATGGGTCAGATAGTTTTTGGTATATTCTTTACCGTTCAATGTCATCGACGAAATGTAACGTTTATCGTCTCCGTTATTCGGAGCAGAGATAGTCACCGTCTTTCCGTTTTCCAGATGCAGCTTCATCTCCTTGAAGTAGGGAGTACCCAAAACATATTCATCCGTACCCGGACATACCGGATAGAATCCCATTGCCGAGAATACATACCAGGCAGAAGTCTGACCGTTATCCTCATCACCGCAATAACCGTCGGGAGCAGGGGTATAAAGTTTGTCCATCACTTCACGAATCCAATGTTGCGCTTTCCAGGGTTGGCCGGAATAGTTGTACATATAGAGCATGTGCTGAATCGGCTGGTTGCCATGTGCATAGTTGCCCATGTTCATAATCTGCATTTCACGGATTTCATGAATAACGGCTCCATAATAACTTTCATCGAAAATCGGAGGCAGGATAAATACAGAATCCATCATCTGGTTGAATCCGTCTTTACCGCCCATCAAATCGATCAGACCTTGAGGATCGTGGAATACCGACCAGGTATAATGCCAGCTATTACCTTCCGTAAAGGCATCCCCCCACTTCAACGGATTGAACGGAGACTGGAACGTACCGTCTTCATTCTTACCACGCATCAGTTTGTGTTCGGGATCGTAGAGATTCTTATAATTCATTGCACGCTTTGCAAAGATTTCAATCTCTTTTTTCGGTTTCTTCAAGGCTTTACCCAATTGATAGATACACCAGTCATCGTATGCATATTCCAGTGTACGGGCTGCATTCTCGTTAATACCTACATTATAAGGTACATATCCCAATTTATTGTAATACTCATGTCCTAATCGTCCGGTAGAACGAACATTCGGATGCACTGCATTCGCTCCATGTTTCACGGCTTCCCACAATGTCTCGATATCGTATCCTTTCAATCCTTTCAGGTAGGCATCGGCAACGACAGAAGCGGAGTTGTTTCCAACCATGCAACCTCTGTGTCCCGGACTTGCCCATTCCGGCAGGAATCCGCTTTCTTTATAAGTGTTCACCAATCCTTCCTGCATCTTTGTGTTCATGGATGGATACATCAGGTTAAGGAATGGGAACAGACAACGGAACGTATCCCAGAAACCGGTATCGGTAAACATATATCCCGGAAGTACTTCACCATTATAAGGGCTGTAGTGCATCACGTTTCCTTTAGCATCTATCTCGTAGAAACTTCTGGGAAATAATACTGAACGATACAGACAAGAGTAGAAGGTACGCAAATGATCGATATCATCGTCTTTCACTTCAATACGTCCTAAAACATCGTTCCATACCTTGCGGCCTTTCGCTGCAATCTGTTCAATGTTGTCCGTACCCAGCTCTTTCAGGTTCAGTTCCGCCTGTTCAGGGCTGATAAAAGAGGAAGCTACACGCACATTTACCTGTTCGCCCTTGCGGGTTTTGAAACCGATCAGTGCACCGGCATGATTGTCTGTCGCTTCCAGTTTGTTGGTGTCAATCACACCACTGGCTACGGCAGCTGTATAAGTAAACGGTTTATCGAATACCAGTACAAAGTAGTTTTTAAAGTTAGCAGGAACACCACCGCTGTTTTTAGTGGTATAACCGATAATCTTGTTCTCCGAAGGGATTACTTTCACAAACGAGCCTTTATCAAAAGCGTCTACCACTACATAAGAGTGGTCGTTTTCGGGGAAAGTGAAACGGAAAGCAGCTGCTCTCTCTGTCGGAGCAATTTCGGTCACTACATCATGATCGGCAAGATATACTTTATAATAATAAGGAGTAGCCGTTTCAGCTTTATGAGAGAACCAACTGGCACGCTCATCCTGATTAAATACTGCCTTACCGGTTACCGGCATGATGGCAAATTGACCGTAATCATTGATCCAGGGACTTGGCTGATGGGTTTGTTTGAATCCTCTGATCTTGTCAGCGTCATACGTATAGGCCCATCCATCACCCATTTTACCAGTCTGCGGAACCCAAAAGTTCATTCCCCAGGGCAGCGCAATGGCAGGGTAAGTATTTCCGGTAGATAATGCGTGCTTTGACTGCGTACCAACCAGCGGACTAACATAGTCCACCGGTCCGGTAATTGTTTTTGCAGTCATAGCCCATGCACTAAGTAACGTAAAAGCGAATAGAGCTAGTTTCTTCATGGTATTTTTGTTTTATTTAATCAGTTTTCCTTCAAGCATTTTGATATAATATCCACCTACAACGGAACGTGCCTGGAAGCCTCTTTGATTCGGTTCGTCTGTAAATACCCAGTCGGACATCGGAACACGGTTAGGTGTAACGTTCATAAACAGATATACGGGTTCGATAAATTTCTCAAAGGTAGCTTTGTCATTTGCCAATGTAGCTGTCCACATGATCCAGTCGGTCTTTGTGTATGTTTCACGGTTATCCAACGGAAGACCATATTTATTTTGCTTCGAAAGATAGTAAGCTATTTCCGTTTCTGCAACATTTTTAGGGAAGATTTGCAGATTCAACAGTTTATCCCACACCAGGTTATACTTCTGGCTCCATGTTCCCGGTTTGTCAAATGTAAGACGATAGTGGTCACCATCATCAGCCATTTTCACCCATTCGGCAGCCATTTCTTTCGCTTTCTGTGTGTACTTTTCAGCCACGTCTTTTTTACCCAGCATATCTGCCAGATAACCGTATGAAGCAACACCCATGATTGCTTTGATAGAAAGGTTGGCATTGTGTGCAAAGTGACCTGCAAAGTCATCGGTACAAAGTTGGTTGGCCGGATCAAGTCCGTTCTCTACCAGATAGTCTGTCCACGTAGTCAGGGTTTCCCAATGTTTCTGTGCGTAATCTGCATTACCTTCTACCTTGGCAATGGCAGCAGCCAACACTACCATATTACCCGATTCTTCTACCGGCATATCACCGCCATAAGTCTGGCCGTTAGCCAATGGATAAGTACCGACATCATGCGCAGCAAATGGTTTCGCCCATTTTCCGCTTTCGCTATAATAGAAGATATGGTTCATGGTAGCTTTCACCAATTCCGGATTGTAGTATAAAAGCAACGGAGCTCCCGGATAAGTCAGGTCGACTGTTCCGATGGAACCATTACTGAAGTTCTCCTTAGAAAGGAATACCAAGTCGCCGTTCGGAGCCTGTACCAGTTTATGTGCAGCCAATGCCTGACGATAAGCCAATGCACAAAGTTCGGCATATTTACGTCCACCGGCAGCAGTAGCTTCTTCCATCAGTTTCTTGTCGAAAGCAGCGCTGTTCTTCATTTGTGTCTTGTATTCTTTCTCCGCTTTCTGGAATTGGGAAACAATCGTTTCATTGCCCTCACGGTTCCAGTAAGGACGCAGGTTATCACCAAAGTATTGGATAGAATAAATATCATCATATCCGATCAGCAGATGGCCATCAGCTTTTTGTGTTTCGCCCAATGAACGTACCAAAGCCAGTTTATCATAACCGTTTGTGGTAGGAGCTTCCAGTTTATTGGCTACGAAGTTCTTGCGCAGCTCTCTGCCGTCACCGATTGCAGATGTGCTGTTTTCCTTTTCAGCTGCCAGATAGAAATGTCCCCAGTCGATACGAACATCATCACCCTTTTTCTTCAGAATCTCCTGATTGCGGCTTCCGGTACGAAGGAATAACAAATCGCCGTCAGTAAAGCTGTCGGCAACAGATTCCTGGTGAGGTTGGTCGATTGCCCATTGCGGAGATGCTTCGAAATACAATTCAACCTGATGTTTCTTTCCGTCATTGGAAGTTACTTCATAAGAAATGTAGTTGACCGGACGTGACAACAAGTCCAGATTATCCATGAACATAGGAGCGGTAAATGTCAGTTTCAAATCTACCGGACCGCAAGTAAATGTATAATAAGTCTGCATAGGTTGTACGTCTACAGAAGTTTGTTGTGCTGTTTGATGGAAAGAACGGTAGCCGTCCAATTCTACCAGCAATCCGAAATCCAGCAGTCCGTTTCCTACCCGGTTATGACAATAGCCTGCAATCAGATTCTCACCCGGTTTCAAAGAAGCTACTACTTCTTCCGACAGTTTTACCCGTTCGTTCTTTTTACAAGCATTACCAGTATCTACCACTTTGATGCCGTTGATATAAATAATAGCATCATCGTCGTGAGAGAATTCAAGATATACATTCTTTCCTGTCAAGTCCTCCTGAATATCAGCTACCCGGCGTACCCAGATAAATTCTTCTCCCCATTGGGTCTTGGCTGTATGTTCATTTTCCATGGTTCCGAAGGCAGCTTCGCCTTCTTTCCATGCTTTATCATTGAATCCGGCATTCTGCCATCCGTCAGCAGGCTGTTGAGTGGTATACTTTCCTGTCCAGCTACCTTGTTCGGATGTCTTTACCAAAGGACGTAGTTCCAGTTCTTCCGTTCCCATGAAACGGTAGGTTTGTCCGTCTACTTTTGCAACACCAAGTAAAGAAAAATCCTTGCCTGTCCAATGTTTTACAGGACTGTCGTATAGATTGTCCGTAGTAGACCATGCACTAGTATAAGGATCAATTGTCACCAGCGGATATGCCGGAGCACGTAATTCATTCTTCTCGTGCTGTTCTACCTGGGTCTCACAGCTACAAAATACAGAAGCTGTTCCCAGTAACAGCATCATCAGTTGTTGTTTCATAATTTAAATCACCTGTTTATTTAATCTATTTTACGCAAATTCCGTCGTTTTTTATTTACTTCTTAGCCGGAAATAAAAGCATCAATGCCGGTATACCGGAAGCAGAATAACTGTCGATTTCCGCACCTTCCGGCAACTTTTTATAATATTCGCCTCCACATACGTTCCGTGTCTTATCTCTGTTTGCCCAACCTGTTTTGATGGTACGTTTCAGGAACGGGAGATATTGGGTTTGTCCGCAATCATACACCAACCATGCCATGTATTCCGCAAAGATGGCAGTATAGATACCCTGTTCAATACCACCTTCGAAAGGTAGCACTTTATGTTCTGCAGACATATCTTTCACTGTATAGTCTGCCGCCAGAATAGCATTGTCCAGATAACGTTTCTCTCCGGTCGCCTTATAAAGCAGTATGGACGCTCCGATAAAGGTTGCCTGGTTGTATACATGTGCTTTCCATGCGGGATTGCCATTTCCATGACGGCTATCGGCAATCTTTCCTGTTGCTTTATCCAAGAGATTTTCCACTCCCCATTCATAGATTTCTTTACCTTTGGCAAGATATTGAGCTTTCGTCTGATAATCCGGCCGTTTGTCGGTCGATTCTTTTCTATTTTCAGGCACGTTATTGTAGAGAGTTAATGCTGCAACAACTGTCGGAAAGTTGATACATGCCATCTTTCCATCACCGAATTTATTCGGTTTCGGATTTTGAATGGGTTGCCATTGCCAGAACATACCTCCGTTTTCTTTGTCATACGAGCCTGTATCACCTACCTTTTCCGAGCCATACCATACCCGTTTGAAACTGGCTTCCGAGAGTTTCAGATATTCATCCACTCCAAAAAGCTCGTAGCCGCGTGCCAGGCTGATAGTCCACCACATGATGTCATCGTAGATGAACCAGCCGGTATTTTCATTGTTATCATCAAAATCGAACTGGCAATATTGCGCTTTGTTCCCTGCGAATATTTTCTCGCAGAGTGTTTTATAATAACTTGTCTTCTTTCTGTCTTTCTGTGCCTTTGCCAGTTTATAGGCATTCATTGCCATATCCCAATAAATAGGCTGACACCAGATAGCCGCTGCTCCATTGCCACGGTCAACAGCACTTGGATAGGACGAATTTGTCTTGTAAATATATTTATTGGAGTCTAGTAGTGTATTATTAAATCCTTCATAAGCTGCCCATACATCTTCGTTCGTATACACATGCTTCTTCTGGTTTGCTTTTCCTAAATTACCGACTGCCCATGTGGTAGTTGATACTCCCAATAGTAGTGTCAGAGCCAAAAGAATTTTGCTTTTCATGATAATTTATAAGTTTATAGTATTTTTCCTGTTACAAAGATTGCAGAAATAGCTGAAAAAAAACGATAATATTTATTCAATAAAGAACAAATACAGACCAAAACACTTTTCTACAATAAAAATAAAGGATTAATAAAGGGTTATTGGAGAATAATTTCCCCTTACTCTGTCCTTATGACAGAGATAAGGGGAATATTTAATCTACCTATTGAAAACTCATTCCGGTAAACAATTATTTGTTATCTGTAATGTCTGTGGATTCAATCCATTGCCAGTTATCACCAACTAATGTTGCTGTATGACCTTTCAAACCTGTTATTGTCCTGGTAGCACTTTGAGTAGGCTGATCACCTTTCACTTCAAAATCCCAGGCTTCTACCAAATTCGGATTATCGGCACTTACACCTTCTTCATTCCCCATATAAGAAGCATATACCTGATTTTCTGTCCGGTTTGTTTTCCAGATACGTATCTTCTTTATGTAACCGGAGAACCATTCGTTACGGTTTCCATTATTGTCCATCATACAGAATCCGGTCATTTTAATCTGATTGGCTATGGATTGTTTATTGATATACGTTCTCCAGGACTCACCCACACGAATGACTTCACCTTGTCTCGTACCATCAATCATGGAATAGCACTTCACATCTGTCGGAGTATCAAATCCCGGCAATCCCTTATCCCTGAAGAGGAATGCATAATGCGTCCAACGATCTTTGGTCCAGTTGTCCGACTTTTTCCATCCCGGTTCCCATTCTTGTGGATTTGTATGATTATTATCTTGCCAGTGAGCAACCATTGTTCTCAACAATCCCTTTGTACGATCCTGGGCACGCCATCCGCTCCAATGAGGATCGTTTGTCATGGTAGAAAGGAAAGTACAGTTGTCTTCTCCCTGCTTATTGCAATATTCTTTAATATTCACCCAAAGTTCAATCGTAAATGCCTGATTGTCATCCTCTCCAAACTTCACATAATCCTCGCTATAACCAAAGTCTATATAAGAACCGGCATTTCCGTCTACAAACAGATTCCAGGTAATCTGACTGTTATCCGGCCATGCAGAATCTTCTACTTCTTCTACTTTCTTATCGGCAGCAGCAATAGCCTCATCATAAATCTCCTGCGTCATATCTGTGATGGAACCGGATTTGATTCTTTCAGCCAGACTTTCCAAGTCTTTAGCTGCACTCTCCAAAACCGACTTATTTTCTACCGGATATTGTCCCTGATGATTTCCCCACTTCGTTTCATCATTAACGATTGCAAGTATTTCATCCGCCTTAGCCAGTAAATTATTGATATATTGCTGTGCTTCCGGAGACAGATTATAATATTTTGAATTTTTAAACTCGTCAATCGCTTGATTTACCTTTGCTACAGCAGCTTCCAAAGTTGTTTCATCCAGTTCTTCGCCAGCTTCTACCCGTGTTATCAGTGCATCCAACTCGGCAATAGCAGCATTTAATATATCCTTTCCGGTTTCAGGATATGTCCCGGGAGCAGTTCCGTAGGTTGAATTCTTCAATAAATAGTTCAATGACGTACGACTTTCCTGTAAGATACTTAATTGTGTATCTGTTATGTACTCGTCTTCAATATCGTCACAAGCGGTAAATATCCCTGCCAGACTAGAAATCAGGAGGAAAGAGAGGAGCATTGCTCCCTCTCTCCATTTATTAGTTAAACATTTCATGTTTTTCATCGTTTTTACATTATTATTCAACAATACGTTGCCACTCGTAAGTACCGATAATCTTAGCTGTATGACGACCTGTCAAATCTATTACTTCATTACCCGAACCGGAAGGTTTGGTCATGAAATCCCATGCTGCCGCCAAATCTGCTTCTTTACCCGTCACTTCTGCCGTTCCATTATAAGAATTCTGAACATATTCGTTATCCTTTGCGCTCTTCCAGATACGGATTTTCTTCATATAACCGGCAAAGCCTTCTTCAAACAGATTATCACTGGTACGCATATAACGTCCGAAAGCGGTCATCGGGGCATTATAGTTGGCATAGTTGCTTGAATTATAGAATCTGCTACCCACGCTTTCCTCGGTTGTTTTCACTTCTCCGTTCACATACAATTTCGCACGAAGCTCCGGACTGCCCGGCAAGCCTTTATCACTGTACACAAACAAGAAATGTTGCCATTCTCCATCTTCCGGTGCCTTTAGTGACGGTTCACAGATATTTCCTCCTGTTTCGCCCCAAGTTGCACGATAAATACCACCGTCCGCATTACGCCAGTACATCATCCAGCCGTTACGCCATCCGTCACCGCCCATGTAAGTTGACAGGAACACATTCTGGTCTTTTCCACCACCTTTGGTTACTTTCACCCAAAACTCAACAGTAAAGGCTTGATTTCCTTCGGTTCCGAAATTGACATATTCTTCGCTACGTCCGAAATCGATATAAGAACCACCATCACCACGTCCGTCCACAAACAGTTCAGCCGGTGTTGTTTCAGCGTCTTCTGTACGGATCGTACTCTTGAACTGTTCCATAGACGCCTTGGCTTCTGCCACATAGCGTTGTTTCTCACTTTCCGACGGAGAGGGTTGCTGATATTTGATTAAAAGTACCGCACGATTGGCATCATCTATCGCATCTGTCAGAATTGCCCGGCTTTCGGTGGGGTACTGTCCTTTCTTATCTCCGTAGTCTGAATTTTGCTGCAAATCGGTCATTTCAGCAATCAATGCATCCAGTTGGTCGATATAGGTATCTTCTATTTCAGGAGCCGCAGTATACTCGTCATGCGTTTCTTCAGAACAAGCCGCCAATTGAAGTGTCAGTACCATGCATAACACATAATACCACATTTTCCAATTTGAATATTTCGTATTCATTATTCTTCTTTTTTATGGGTTACAATTATTTATCTGCCGGAAACAACAACATCAATGCCGGTATTCCGGATGCACTATAGCTGTCAATAGTAGCACCTTCTATCTGTGCCTTATGATATTCGCCACCACACAAATTACGTGTCCGGTCGCGATTAGCCCAGCCGTAATTAATGTTACGTTTCAAGAACGGTACGTACTGTGTCTGGCCACAATCATTCACCAGCATGGCCATGTATTCCGCAAAGATAGCGGTATAAATACCCTGTTCCACGCCACTCTCGAACGGCAGTAAATCGTACGTTCCAGACATGGTATTCATTGTATAGTCAGCTCCCAAAATTGCATTGTCCAAATATGTTTTCTCACCGGTAGCTTTATAAAGCAATAATGAAGCTCCGATAAAAGTGGCCTGATTGTATACATGGTCCGACCATGCCGGATTGCCTTCACCATGCTTGCTGTCGGCAACCTCTCCGGTATTGCTGTCTACCAGATTCTTCACAGCCCATTCATAGATTTCTTTTCCTTTTGCCAGATAAGCTTCCTTCGTTTCATAATGCGGACGGGTAAAATCACCGTACTTATTACTCCAGCTTTCCGGATTCGGATCAGCCACACGATCGGCAGGAACGTTATTGTAAAGGGTCAATGCAGCTACCACTGTCGGGAAATTGATACAAGCCATCTTACCATCACCGGCAGCATTTTCATTCGGATTGCCGATAGGCTGCCATTGCCAGAACATACCTCCACCCAAATTCTTTTCAGGATCTGCATAAGAACCCGTATCACCTACGCGGGGAGAACCGTACCATACACGTGCAAAACTTGCTTCTGCCAGACTGCGATACTCTTCCACTTTAAATAATTCGTAAGCACGTGCCAAAGTAATGGTCCACCACTGTATATCATCATAGATAAACCAGCCGGTATTCTCATTATTATTGTCGAAATCAAAGTTTACATAATGTGCTTTATTTCCGGCAAACAAATCATCACACAACTGCTTGTATTTGTTTTCTCTTTCCGTATCTCCTTCCGCTTTTGCACGTTTATATGCGTTCATAGCCATATCCCAATAGATCGGCTGGCACCAGATAGCGGCAGCTCCGTTATTACGGTCGGTAGCAGCAGTATAAGCGGTACTTGTTTTATAAATGTTCTTATCGGGGTCCAGCAAGTTATCATTAAATGCTTCATAGGCAGTCCAGGTATCCGCATTAGTATACTCCGGTACAATCTCGTAATCCGGGGTATATGGCTTTGCCTGTTTATCCTCATTGCAAGAGGACATACAAAGGACACCGGACATGAGACAAACTGCAGAGAAAATATATTGTTTCATCATAATTTCTATTTTATAATCAGTATTTAGAATCCTGTATTCTGAACCAAGTTTTTATCAATATCAATTTCGCCCTGTGGTATGGGGAAGAAGTACTGACGGTCAAAAATACGCTTCACAATCTCCGTACGTTTGAAGAATTCATTTCCGTCATAATTGACATTCATACCGTGAATTGCTTTGTTGAAATACTCATTTACCAATCCCCAGCGACGTACATCAAAATAACGGCAGTTTTCGAAACTCAATTCAATGCGTTTCTCCTTACGAATCAGCTCCATGACTTCTTCCGTTGTAGTCGGTTTAGGCAGATTGACTGTTTCACCGTATCCCGGAATACCCGCACGCTTACGGATCATGTTCATATACGTCCAGATGTCTTCATGAGTCGGGCTGACATGCGCAAGCGCTTCGATATAGTCAAAATAAATATTAGTCAGACGCAAGAGCACACAAACCAAGTTCTGGTTACGGTCGCCGGAATCCATTCCTTTACGCACCAAATAACCTGTACTTGTATAGTCATTGCTACCTTGTTCTTTACCACAACTTCCGCTATAAGTGAAATCTACTATATAATCGCCTTCTGTTCCATCAAACCATTTTGAATTACTAAAGGTAATGTCTACATAAAAACGAGGTTCACGATTAACATACATCATTCTGGTTCCTGTCGGTGCATATAAGGTACCGTCTGTTCCTTTGTATTCTGTTGTAGAGACTCCCTCTTCTACATAATCGGATTTTTCGTTGATAATCGGAGTGACTCCGTCAGCACTATAACCGGAAATAGGAGATTCTCCGTTTGACATGAAATAAGCATCTACCATTTCTTGGGTTGCTCCCAACAAGCTACCACCTCTATAATTAGTCGTATTACCGGATCTATTCGGCATACGGTCGTACTGCATGGTTCCGGCAGCATTATCCAAACGATAGAAAATCATTTCTTTATTGTTACCCATTTCAGAAAACAGGGTTCTTACTGCACGGCGATAAGATTCTGTCGGGCTGAAGCCTTCCGAGTCCGGACCGGAAACAGAAACACCGTCCTTATTGGTATACATCAAATGATAACGACTTCCGTAATTAGAGAAGAAAGTGTTACATTCATTAATCACTTTCTGCCAATTGGCACGTTTGGTAGCTTCATCCGGTTTGTTAGGGAACAGCTTTGTTCCGTCCGTATTAGCCAAGCCTGAATAGTAAGTGCACTCTCCGTTAAACAACCAGCTGGCACGATAAGTCAATGCTTCAATGATAAACGCCTGTGCAATCGCCTTGTCAATACGGCCATATCCGGACACTTTGTCGGTAGAAGCATCGTCCAATAAACCATCGTTTTGTGCACCTTTCAGTTCTGATACGATAAAATCAAAACACTCATCTACCGTATTGCGCGAGAGTTGCAACTCATCACTCGGAGTATCCATCGGAAAATCCTTTTCAAGCAAAGGAACCGGACCATAAGTACGTACTAAATAAAAATAATAGATCGCCCGCAAAGCTCTTGCCTCCGCTTTCCATTGATTTCTTTCTGTAACAGTCAGCGGTGCCTGATCTACATTTTCTGTAAATACTGCCGCTTCATGAATACCTGAAAACCAACTCTTCCAGCGATATAATACCATTGTTCCTTCAGTCGCATCGATAGAGTTGTTATTTATCAGTTTTTCCTTTTTGTCATTTGTCCACTCCGCCTCATCGCTAGCGCCCGTCCAAGGACCGGGAGTACGGTACAGACTTGTTTCATGCACCTGACGTTGGTTAAATTCATCCGGTAAGAATGTGTATACATTCGAAAGATACCGCAAGGCTCCATCTCTGGTTGTGAAAATCTCCTTGAGTGATAAACGGTCATCAGGCACCTGGTCAAAATAGTCATTACAAGATGTCGTCAAGAGACACGCCAGCAAACTTACGATTATATAATTATATTTTTTCATTATCTTTTTGTTTAGAATGTGAAATTAATACCAACTGAATAAGAAGTCGTATTCGGATAAGAAGCACCATTATCGGTATTCAACTCCGGATCCCACAATTTGAAGCGACTCAAAGTGAACAGGTTAGTTCCCATTACATATACAGCCGCATTCTTCAGATGAACTTTATTCACCCAGGGTTTCGGCAGATTATAAGAGAGCTGCAATGTCTTCAGACGCAGGAAGTTCATGTTACGCACCCACCAGGTACTTTTCTGGAAGTTATTAATGCTACTGGTTGTTTCGCTTCCATAAGACAAACGCGGATAAAAGGCATTCTGATCCGGATTTTCCTCTGTCCAACGGTCGTCAATGTTAGAGTAGAGGTTACCGCTACCACCACCGCCATTAAACGGATTAATACTGCTACCGTTCAATACACGTTCGGCTCCCGCTACGCCCTGAAACATCATGCCCACAGACAAGTCTTTCCAGCCTACTGTAAATCCGAAACCATAGACAGTTGTCGGCACATCTCCACGAGAAATGTAAGTCTGGTCGTACGCATCAATCTGACCGTCATTGTTCAAGTCCTTGTATTTGATATCTCCGGCTTTCACTGTTCCAAACTGTGAAGCAAACGGTTTGGGAGTAATGGCTTTATTGGCAGCCGACAAAGATTCCCAACGTGCCATATCATCTATTTCAGCCTGAGTGAACAGTCCCTCGGCAACATACCCTTTCGCTCCATTGATGTTACGTCCATATTGGTTCATCCATTCGTATTTCTGTTCCGGCAATTCTCCCTGAATCCATTTATCCTTATTAAAGGTGACATTACCCCGAAGCGCAATTACCCAGTCTTTATTGATACGCTTGTTATATTCGATTGTTCCGTCAAATCCCTTATTTTCTATGATACCGATGTTTCCGTAAGGAGCAGATGTGTTGTACCCCAAGAATGAAGGCATAGAATGTTCACGCTTCAACAGAATGTTTTCACGACGTTCCTTAAACAAGTCGAACACAATAGACAGGTCGTCATTAAATAGCTTAAGGTCAATACCCAAGTCTTGTTTGCGAGATTCTTCCCAGATCAGGTCAACAGCCATATTCACTGTTTCATAACCGGCCCACTTAGTTCCATTCGGTCCGAATTTATAGCCATAGTCTCCATTCTCTTTCATCTGATCCAGATACATGAAACGACGGTCGGAAACTTCGCTATTACCCACTTTACCATCCGTATAACGTATCTTCAAGAAAGAAACTGCCTTCGACAGAGGTTGCCAGAATTTCTCATTTGAAACAACCCATCCTACACCAAATGCAGGGAAAGTTCCGAAACGATGTTTGGGCGAAAAATTCTCGGCACCGTTATAACCGATGTTGAACTCTGCGAAGTAACGGTCTTTCCATGAATAAGTGGCACGACCGGCAATACCCATCATACGATACGGAATCGCATCTTCCAGTGTTCCTTTCGGATATAATAGTTTGGATTGCTGATTGAACAGGAATAACGCACTGACACGATGATCGTCGTTGAATGTCCGGTCATAGTTCAAGGAAGCCTCCAAATAGGTCTTTTTGTTACCACTCGTTTCCTGTTTATAGCTTAACACGTTACTTCCTTCATAAATACGTTGCAAAATAGGCTGCCCATTCATATCGTAAGGAACACTAGTGTCCAGGAAGTTGTAGGTAGACTCCGCACGGTCCTGATGTACATGTATCTCATTGTATACGTCGAATGCATACATAGCAGTCAGTTTCAGTCCTTTCGTGAGCATATCCAAATTCTGTGTGACGCGCAAATTAGAGTAAATCTGATTTTTCGTCAGGTTGTCATAGCCACGACGTGTAGCCTGCGAATAAGGGTTGTTAAAGTTGTTATTGGTTGAAGTTCCCGGTACATAGGCTTCTCCGTTAACAAAGAACATCTTCGGATATTCAACCGGTGAGATAGACATTGCCGCATTATACAAATCGGCAGAAGAGATGGCCGGATAATTTCCTTCTCCCAGATAACCTTGCGCACCGATCTCGACCTTAGTAGTAGGAGTTACATCGATATTCAAATTGGTAGTAAAGTTATAACGGCTATATTTCATTTTGGAGTCATAGGTGTTGATATTCTTATCAGTCACCGTCATACCTGTCTCATTAAAATAGCTGACTGATGCATAATAAGCGACTTTCTCGCTACCACCGCGTACATTTACATTCACACGACGATTATGTCCCCAATCATTAAAGATTTCTTTCAACCAATCCACATTCGGGTATAGATAAGGATCCTTGCCGGCAATCGTGTTACGTATTTGATCTTCTGTATATTTCGTAGCAATACCGTCATTACGCATTGCCTCGTTGGCTGCATTCATATAAGTGATACCGTCTGCCAAATCGACCATCTTCGTAAAACGGGTAAACGATTCATAATAATCCGCGCTCACTGTCGGTTTTCCTACCTTTCCCGGTTTGGTTTTAATCAAAATTACGCCATTGGCACCACGTACACCATACACAGCTGTTGCTGATGCATCTTTCAGCGTTGTCAACGATTCAATATCTTCCGGATCGATGTCATTGAACGAACGTTCCACTCCATCCACCAATACCAGCGGAGAAGAAGTGTTGGGAGTGGAAATACCACGAATCCAGATATCAGCAGCATCTTTTCCCGGTTCTCCTGTACGTTGTACAGCCACAACACCCGCCAGACGTCCCGCCAATGTAGTTGTCAAACTGGCAGAAGGCGTCTTAATATCTTCCATCTTCATGGAAGACTGTGCACCGATATTACTTATTTTACGCTGGGTACCATAACCCACAATAACAGTCTCTTCCAATTCGTTGACCTGTTCTTCCAAGGTGACATCATAAATGTTGGTCGAGGCATTGGTTCGTATTTCAGAAGTTTTAAACCCGATATAGGTAAACTTAAGCACTACGCTCTTCTTGGTTACGAATATCTCATACAAACCATCCATATTTGTAATCGAACCGTTTGCATCTCCATCCACAGTGACGTTCACCCCAATAAGCGGCTCTCCTTTTATATCAGTGACACGTCCGGATATTTTCCGCTTATTCTGTTGCTGTTCGGTTGAAGCAGGGGCTTTTCCGGAAATAAATATTTGCCTGTCAGAGATCCGATAAGTACACGAAGTACCTTCGAAAAGTTCAGAAAGGATTTCTTCTATATTTTTATTCTTACTGTCGATAGATACCTTACGTTCTAAGTTGACAGCGTCATCTAAATAGAAGAAAACAAATTGACTACTTTTCTCTATTGTTTTAAGCACTTCTCTCAACGTCGAGTTACTCATGCTGACCGAAAGAGTCTTAAATTGAGAATAATTGTTGTAACTTGCGAAAGAGTAGTCTATTCCGAGAAGTAAAAAGCACAGGAATAGCCCGAGAACCTTACTCTTTCGTTCTCTAATTGCATTTTTCATATTAAACATGTTAAAAATTTCTCATAATATTATTTTCTGTATATAAACATTCATAGGCACACAAGTCCCATCTGGATGATAGTTCGTATCATCCACTCTCTTCAATAATTACCATAAAATAAGGGAGTTAGATTAGTTTATTATCTTATTTTTTATATCTATTTCTTTACTACTCGATACGTTTTATATTGTTCATCATAGGCATAAGAAATTGGTGCAACAAAGGTTAATCCATTAATAACTGTTTCAAAGCTGTCTTTCAAATCGATTTTTCCGGAACATTTTATTTTACTTAGCGCTGGGTCAAATTCTACATTCACACCATAATAGGTAGACAGGCGTTGCAAGACTATTCCCAAATCGGCACTTTGGAAACAATATAGTCCATTTATCCACGATATTGCCTGTTCTACATCTACTTGTGATATATTTTCCTTTCCATCGGCAGAACTGAACATCTGATTAGGAGCCAAAATCGCTTTCGGAGTCCGGGCTGTCTCTACCTGAACACATCCTTGCGCCAGCACTACACTTCTAATTGCTTCCGACTCATACGCCGTTACATTAAATTTAGTACCAAGCACCCTGACATTCATATCTTTGGTCCGCACATAGAAAGGGCGGTTTTCATCTCTGGTTACTTCTATGTAGATTTCTCCGTCCACATAGATTTCACGTTTATCTTTTTCAAACTCTACCGGATAAATCACTCTCGTGCCGGCATTCACCCAGACTTTAGATCCATCGGCAAACGTCAATACCGATCGCTTTCCACGCGGAATGACCAATTGATTGTAAGCTGCCGATTTTTCCTTTTGTATACTTTCCTGATTTGTTTTGATTTCTACGGAATCATACGTAATCTCCGTTTCTTTTTCTTTCAGGCTCACTACGTTATCTTCCGCCAAAATCAACAGTGTTTCCTCCGTCAGAGGCAAATCAGCTTTGGTATTCACTGCAAAAGTGGCAATATCCGGATCCAGCACCGAAGAATAACTCTTTAATAAGAAGAAACATCCCACAAGAATAGCAACACTGGCCGCCGAGCTCAATCCTATTAAGAAATAGTTCTTACGTTTCGCCTTCTCCTTATTTATATTGGTTGCCTGTATACGAGTCCATAAATCATCCGTTTCCTCGTTTGAAAGTACTTCTTCTTTCTCTTTTGAAAAAACCTCCAAATATCTTTTTGCTGCTATATATTCATCTATATTGGAAGGATTCATCTGTTCAAATTCATCCCAGAACTTCTGTGTTTCTTCCGTAGGATGATTCATGGAAGAAATAAAGAAATCATTCTGAAGGAATTCTTCAAAAGTATATAGGGAAAAATCTGTATGTTTTTGTTCAGAGTTCATCATTTTCATTGTCTTTACGTATGAATAACAGTTGTACTTTCATTTTATACTCACCTTTTCCGAAGTTTTTTCCACTTTTTTTTGATTGACAGGAAAAATAGGCTGATTATTCTCTCTTATTTTCTCTTAAATAAGTCCCGGATACGTCCCAAAGCCCGTTGAATGGAGTTAGAAACAGATTGATTATTCATGTCTGTCACCTTACTTATTTCATCAATACTCATCTCTTTGATATATCGATAATAAATAATTTCACGCTGTCTGTCCGTCAATACAGACATCATAGTATGTACGGTTGCCTGAACTTGTTTTTCCTGTTCATTATTAATATATATAGTTTCCGGAGTGGAGGGGGATTCGTCAACCGTCTCTTCTCTCTCACCTATTTCATCAAACGAAAGAGAATCTGTTGTCTTTTTTAGCGCATTAAAAAGAGTGTTTTTCAACGCTACCGTCAAATAAGCTGCAATATTATCTGTTGGGGCTAACTTTGCACGATTCATGTGGATTTTCACAAACACATCATGTATGCAATCTTTAATTAATTCTTTGTCTGAAGTATATAATAGTCCGAATCGAAACAGATCTTGCACCGTTCGATTATAGATTTGGGTATACGCACTCGAATCTCCCTCGAGAAACCTTTTCCACAAAAGGGAGTCGGAAAGAGTGTGTATATCTGGGTTCATTATAATAAGTATGTTTGATTTACAAGGACAAAAATAAAACAATAAATCAAAAAAAGCCCATCTTTATTAAAATATTAATTACGGATGGACTGAACTTTTCAGATTTTACTTCAATGGGCTTGCCTCTACTCCCTCGAAAGTCATCTTTATGGGTTTTATTTTTCCATCTTTATCAAAGTACATACGGTCAACGCAGGTCACACGAGCGTTTCCATCCGTTTCACCCAATGGATGGCGATGATAAATGATGTACCATTCATCCTCTCCCGGCCCTTTTACAACTGAATGATGACCGGCACCTGTTCCAATATTGGGATCTCTCTGTAATATTTTTGCTTCTCTTTTGAAGGGTCCGAACGGTGAGTCGGCAATGGCATAAGCAACACAATAATCCGGTCCGGTCCAACCGCCTTCTGACCACATAAAATAGTATTTTCCGTTACGTTTCAACATAAAAGGTCCCTCTACATATTTTTCGGGGGTTACTTCCTTATAAAGAGTACCATCTTCAAACGGTACGATACTCAACAAGTCCGGGGCCAGTTTCACCATATTACAATGTCCCCAGCCACCATAATACATATAATACTGTCCGTCATCGTCTTTGTAAACAAACTGATCGATCGGTTGCGCACCATTTACAAATTTATCAATCAGAGGTTTGCCTAACGCATCTTTAAATGGTCCGGCAGGATTGTCGGCCACAGCTACACCAATACCGCCCAGTTCATTATTGCTTTGGATATCATTCGCACCGAAGAATATATAATATTTATCATTCGCATGAATCACGGCAGGTGCCCACAAAGCACGTTTAAACCAACTAATATTCTCTTTTGATAACACTTTCGGGTGCTTTGTCCAGTTCACCAGGTCTTTAGATGAGAAGGCATCCATGAAAGTCTGTTCGTCATAAGGCGCCGAATACGTAGGATAAATCCAGTATTCATCCCCAAATACAATTCCTTCCGGATCGGCATACCATCCCGGGAATACAGGATTGCCACTCGTCTTCGGTTGTTGATTGGCTTTTTGTCCAAATACAGACTGGGAACAGCAAATAATACTAAGAAGAATAAAGTGCTTCAGTTTCATACAATATCAATTTTAAAGTTCGTGCTACAAAGATGAGAAAAAACAACTAGAAATTCAATAAATACCAACCAATTAAGGATAAATACTAACCAATCTGCAAAAAAAAGATGATTTATCAGGATTTTGTGCTTTCTTTGCAGTGTCATTATTAAATGAAAAATACCATGAAAAGCAGATTGTTATTACTAGCCGTACTTTTAGTCATTATTTGTGCATCCTGTCAACCCAAGAAGAAAACAGAGCCGGAAAAGGAAGCCGTAACAGGAGCTACTTATACAAATCCGCTACGTGAAAGAGGAGCAGAACCATGGGCCGTTTTTCATGAAGGGAAATATTATTATACACAAGGCGCTGAAAGCAGAATCGTGCTTTGGGAAACCAGTGATATTACAAACTTGAACGATAGTCTTAAAAAGCCTGTATGGATACCAACCGATCCAAGCAATTCCCATCACTTATGGGCTCCCGAAATGCATCGCATCAACAACAAATGGTATATTTACTTCGCAGCAGACGATGGTAATATGGACAATCACCAGATTTATGTGATTGAAAACGAGGCTGATATTCCTACAGAGGGTAAGTTTGTCATGAAAGGGCGCATACCGACCGACAAAGATAACAACTGGGCAATTCATGCGAGTACTTTCGAACACAACGGACAGCGTTACATGATTTGGTGCGGATGGCAAAAACGAAGAATTGACAGCGAGACACAATGTATTTACATCGCTTCGATGGAAAATCCGTGGACTCTTTCTTCCGACAGAGTTCTGATTTCCAAACCTGAATATGAATGGGAGTGTCAATGGGTGAATCCCGATGGCAGCAAAACAGCCTATCCGATCCATGTGAACGAAGCACCTCATTTCTTCCAGCCGAAGAATAAAGATAAAGTATGCATTTTTTATTCCGCCAGCGGTAGCTGGACTCCCTATTATTGTGTAGGATTGCTAACAGCAGACGCCAATGCCAACCTGTTGGATCCTGCTTCCTGGAAGAAACATCCGACACCCGTATTTCAGCAGAAACCGGAGAATGAAGTTTTTGGCCCCGGCGGCAGTTCTTTCGTCTCTTCACCGGATGGAAAGGAATGTTATATGCTTTATCATGCCCGTCAGATACCAAATGATGCTCCGGGTGCAATGGATTCACGTACTCCCCGCTTGCAGAAAATAGAGTGGGACAAAGATGGGATGCCTATACTGGGAATACCGGATAAAGCCGGAGAACCCATGGCAAAGCCATCTGGTTCTCCAATCAATTAGACTAATTACATTTTGTACTTTCAGGTCCAAGGTATGAACGTTTTAATCCTCCCATGTCGATGACTATTTTCTGAATGACGACCCCGGGATCACCACAACGTATCTGTAGGGTGTGTTTGCCCGGCTTCTTCACATACAAAGTAGATTTATTCACTCTACAATTCTTCAGTACACTATCATACCAAACTTGAGAATACTCAATAGCAGAAGTAGAAGGAGTAGAAATAGAACCATCATCTATACGGACACTATACTTTGTGTCCGAATTAGTATGTTCCGGCAATTTATAGTCTCGCTCTACGTGCAAAGGGAATGTAGGTAGAACATAGGTATACACATCATAAATCCCGGCATTAAACGTATAAAAATCATATTCCACTCTAGGTACATCACCAGCACGATACATCTGTAAGGGAGATATAGGATTCCCTAATTGCAAAGCATGCCCTTCAACCCCAACCCCGGGAAGAATATTCATTTTTATGTCATTACTCTCAAACTTACGATGAAACCCTGCAGCCGGAATAGAGACATACCCATTCTCTTCCATATATACTCCTTGCATCTCATCACGCACAGGAGACGCCGGATTAAAAACAGAAACCAATACACATTCTTTTTGATCATTAGAACTAAACTCCACAGAACCTTTAATACTCTCTCCAACCGGAACTTTCTCCCAATCAACAGATACCCTGATTCGGTCCTCTGTCGGAGTTTTCCCAGCTTTTTGAGACACTATAATCCAATCGTCCGACGGCTTTGCAGTCCAACTCAAATCTCCACTTCCTTGATTATACACATCGACCCAATGGCTTTTACGGGAAAAAGTGTTATAAACAGGCAAACTATGATAGCTTATCCCACCTTTATCCAAAATTTCACTTTCTGCCTGAAGAGCTAATTTAGGAGCACCAACCGGTGTATAACTTTCTTCCATCAACGGGAGCATAAAGTAAGAACTGGAACCTTCATAATTCTGTTTCAAAGACATCATATATTTCCATTTCCCGTTCAACAAAGAATTATACCCTTCAGTTATGATTTGCAGACTATCATGGTAATTCTTTACCTTCTCCTTTATCAAATTGGCGGCGGCACGCTGCTGACGAACATACTGCCGATAATATTGTCCTTTTATAGTCATGTGGTTCATCAGTTCGGCACCTTTCACCGGATAGTATAATAACTGATAAAAAGCCGGCTGACTGTCTTTATCCAAAGATGCCAAAAGATTTTCCGCTTTCTTCCCAATGCGGCTATATTCGTTCAGACGATTTTCTGCTTCATTATAATTGGCAAAAGAGAACTCCGTATCCGTACGTTTCTCTCCCCCGCCCCAATAATTATTCCAATATCCCCAACCCATATATTCCGGTTTCCGGGAAAAGGCCAGATTGATATGCGAAGAAGTGATATCTTCAAATACGCTATAATACTGATCCCCAAACATCTTTGCCAACCAACGGGCGGGATAGGTAACCACATTATTCGCATTAAAGCTATCTATATCATAAGCCATATCAAGGAATAAAGACACTTGCATTTCGGCTCCTTTTAAATCACCGCAATTAGCCAGCCAGATACGGTCTGCCGTCGTATCATAAGCCTTTCGGAGTTCCTCATACATCAGAGCCGGGGGAGTAGTGCTGTACCACAAATAGCTATGGGGAACTCCCAGATAAGAGACATGGTAGTAAACACCTGCACGCCCGGAGCGCTTCTGTTCATGCGGGCCACTTAAGCGCTTCATGTAGCCGAAGTTATCATCCGGCCAAATAATGGTTACATCATCCGGCAATTCCAATCCATTCGAATAGATTTCCAACACCTCCTTGTATGGAGTAAATGCCTGTGGAATTGTTTCAACCGGTCGATCAATATGTTCTGCAATCAAATTACGCTGGTCTTTCAACGCACTCTCCAGCATTTTGACCTTTTCTTTCATGGGGACATCACCTCCTCCCATTGCCGCATCATGCAATCCTCTCAAAGCCAATGTATATACATTCTCATAAGCACAGTTTTCCTTTACACGGTTTCCTAGAACTTCATTAATTTTATCCTTATTTTTACCATAATCCCAAGGCCCCATCGTTTTTGAATTCCATTCACTAGCTGTATTTAACAATAATGGTTCGCAATGACTGGACCCCATTACAATAGCAAAAGTATCTGCCACCAACTTATTTTCAGGTATCTTATAAAATGCGGTCGACACCGGATGCATGGCAGGAGCCAGATGATTGGCTTTCAACCGTAACAACAATTCGCATATTTTGGCATAAGTACGGGGACCTATATTGCCACGCTCTTTCTCAAAAGTCTTAGCGGCCCAAGGTTTCAGTCCCCAATCTTCATCATTCAGAAAAACACCTCTATATTTCACGGAAGGGGTCTTGGAAACAGTGGTGGGAGCATCCACATAAAGTGTTTTATGTTTCTTCACAGGGACATCCGCCCACCAATACCAGGGAGACACACCTGCCATTTCCGAAAGAGAAAACAAACCGTAAGAAGCTCCTCGCCTGTCACTTCCGGCTACAATCAGCGCTTTATCTACTCCTGGAAAAGGATGATTAACTGTCTGGATCAGATAACGTTCCCATGCCCCTTCCAAAGGAGATATATCTATTTTCCCATTGGAGGCTAACTGACGAATTGCCTGATTCTTTTCAATAGTACCGACAATCACCACTGTTCTTCCTTTCTTCCATTCATCTGCCAATTTTAATCTCTGTCCTGTGACATTTTCAATATCAGACACAAACAGCTCGGCAACCTTCTTTACAACCGGGTAATCATTGGCATCATAACACACGGTCGCCTTTATTTTCGATGCGACTAATGGGAAAGTATATTTACTATGTTTTACATTCTCATTCACAACCACTTGTGATTGCAGGGCAGATGCCACTACCAATAATATTAATAGCGAAAAGATTCTCATTGATACAGTAGTTCTAGTTATTCAGTTCTATTTCTTTTTATCTTCAAAATGATAGTTATATGGATTCCGCTTAAAATGGTAACGATTTCTTGGCACCGGCAATGGGTCTTGTACACGCAGTTCCCAAGTCATCAATTCTTCCAGCAATTCCATTTGTTTGGAAGCATATTTCTTTTTATTATAAAGATTATTAATCTCGGAAGGATCGGCTTTCAAGTTATACAGTTCACCACGACCATAATTGTCGAGTACCAGTTTCCAGTCATCTTTGCGAACCATACGTTCAGTTCCGCTTTGTGTCCAGGTATTCAGTTCGTCAAAGTGAGCTATTTTATTGGGTTGCAAAGCCCCCTCTTTAGCAAATGTCAACGGTTCATCCCGGGTGAAATCTTCACCACCGAATCCCTGTTGTACAATTACACTCGAGAATTCTTTCTTTGGGTACGATTTACCCGTCAACATCGGCCATAAACTGCGTCCTTGCACTCCAAGAGGTATATCTGCACCGATTGCTGTACAAATAGTAGGAAATACATCAGCAATAGAAACATGTGCATCCATAGGAGATTTTTGCGGATGAATGTTATATCCTGCCCAAATCATCGGAATACGGGTCAAACATTCAGGCACTCCTGCACCTTTACGAATCAAGCCATACTCCCCACAATAATCCCCATGGTCTGACAGGATTACAAAAATGGTATTTTCATAAAGCCCGGCTGCTTTGAATCCTTCAATCAGACGTTTGGTCTGGTCATCAATCAGACGAAGCATTCCTAAATAATTTCCACGCAAACGAGGAAGATCTTTTGCCAGGTTCGGGCAGGCTGTATCTTCCAATTCCGCCAAAATCTCATACTTATTTCCTTTTTTAGATAAATCGTTCCGGCTAGTCAAAGTTGCCGGTATCTTTTCCGGAGAAAACATTGAGAAATAAGGCTCTGATATCTGATATGGATTATGCGGTTCAGGCATTGAAACCCACATAAAGAATGCGGAATCTTTTTGCTGCTCCGCCCAAGCCAAAGCTTTGGTAACCATTTTCACCGGATTCTGCGCTTCTGCCGGGAAAGGGGTGGCTTCCAAATATTGACCTCTCGCTTTATTATTCAGAAAAAATGCAAAGTCCTTATCTTCCTGCGTATCACGCTGATTCTTTCCCCAATGAAAATATTCCTCACAATAATCAAAATCTTTCCCTTTCACATGCGCATGGTTCTTTCCCACTAATGCCGTCTTATATCCTTGTTCTTTAAACACTTCGAGCATATCTTTCTTATAATACATATCGAGAGTGTTGTGGTTCGTACGGACATGCGTAGCAGTCGGATAACGTCCTGTAAACATGGAACAACGCGCAGGCATACTAGCAGGAGCTACCGTATACGCCTTATCAAACCAGACATTACTCAATGCCAGCGAATCGGCAAAAGGAGTGACAGCCATCGGAAAACCTTCGCGACCACACAAATCAGCTCGCTGTTGGTCGGTCATGATGATAACAACATTGGGTTTGGGTGTTTGTGCCAGCATTGGAATAACATTAACCATACTGGAAATCGCAGAGATTGAAACTAAAACTTTTGTATTCATATAATAAATTCTTTAATCGTTCACGCCCAAAGTTCGACAATTCATTTGACAAACTACGAAAATAGCTGTTCAATAAAGGACAAAAAATGACAAATAGTCCAGTTACAAACACACGATGAGCCTATTGACCACGATCAATAGTTATACACAGAGCAATTACCAATATTGACTAAAGAAATTCAAAGCCGCCTGGTAAAAGACCTTTGTATCTCTTTGCTCTTTATATAGGCTCTCCAATACTTCTTCATATCTAACCGGGTCAATCTTATTCCGGATAGATTTCCATAGCCCGATGTTCACATCAACCTGCTCAATGCCTCGTTTCAAATTAGATTTGAACTCTTCACGTAATGACTTCCCGGATTTCATTTTATGCGACCACGGCACGTTGTGGAAACAAAGCAAGTAAAGTTCGGGACACTGTGACAAACTGTTGAATATATCCTTGTTGTATTTAAAATATTGAGACACATAGTTCGTTCCTTTTGTGGTACGATCAGTGCCGATAGACTCTTTGCTCACATGCCACTCTTTGTTTGCACGCTGTTCGAACCCCGCCGTATAATGGTCTTCCCGCTTCACAGTAAATCCCAAACTGTAAGGGGCATGAGCACAAACAAAGCTCTCCCATGTGGGCATCATCATTTGCCGGATGACTTCCAGCGTTGCTTCGTCACAATTCCATGTAGACTTTATCCAATCGGATGTAATACTTTCGGTCGATTCTTCCGGATTCCATGCCAGACGCCCGAAAGCATACCAGTTGGCTTGGGCAAAGTGATGAGCAGTCCAATTGCGCGAACGACCGATATTGCCTACTCCTGCCATGCCAAGCATACGCGACGGGAATGTCTTTCCGGCGATAATATTCGACACAGTACTTCCCTTTCCGTTACAATATGTATCGAAATCGAGGAAAGTTTTCCTCCACATGGGCAACAGATACACCAAGCTAACAGAACGCCCCAAGTACTCTTGCGTAATCTGGAGTTCAGGGAACAAAGGAGTATGGCGCATGGCTCCGAACAACGGTTGAGCCGGTTCGCTAGGCTGAAAGTCAAGCGTTCCGTTTTTGGTTTGCAACACTACGTTTTCGTCGAACTGTCCGTCCAAAGGCTGAAACTCCTTATAAGAACGTTTCATTCTATCTTTATCAATCTCCGGATTGTAGACAAAGGTGCGCCAAAGCACAATGCCTCCATGAGGTTTGAGTGCACGGGCTAACATATTGGCGCCATCCACATGGCTACGATGATAATCTTGCGGACCTGCCATGCCTTCAGAGTTGGCTTTTACAAGGAAACCTCCAAAGTCAGGTATCAGACTGTAAATTTCGTTGACCTTATCCATCCACCACTTTTGCACTTCGGGATTGAGAGGATCGGCTGTATCCAGATGTCCAATTCCGACACCTCCCCATTGTTTCCCCACGTCTTTGGTCGTAGAAGGTTTTACGGGAGCAGCAAAATTGGGTGCAAGATACACCTTGATGTGATACTTGCGGAAGATATCAGCTAACGCAGCAACCTTCTCTAAATAGTCATGTCCTAAGATGCGCGGATCGGCATTAACATTATTCAGAATCACGGCGTTGATGCCGATGGATGCTTCCGCGCGGGCGTAGTCGGTATATCGAGGTTCGATTTTCTTTGGCAAATCGTCCCATGCCCACAATCCTTTTCCAGCATAGCCGCGTTCTACCGTTCCACCCAGACCTACCCAATGATTGATCATACGGAATTCCAATGCAGGAATTTCTTTGATATTTAACTGTTCAAGCGGATATCCACATTGTATCAATCGAATCAAGTGGAACGTACCATAAAGAAATCCTGCATCGGAATAGGCTTGAAGTGTTATCCTCTTTTTACCACTGCGGATGATATATCCTTCCTCTCCCAGCCCTTTATCTTTACAGAAACTCATTTGAATTCCCACCGCATTATCCTGAACAAATATTGGTGTAACTGTCAGTAACGCCTTCAAAGCACGCTCCAGTTCTTTTCTTATGACTTCATCGTACCGGCTTCCGGGCAGACTAATGTGACTACCATACCGAATGGCAGATTGTTTTAAGCCAGATTCGGGAAGAGGTTTATAATTCATCCAAAGTTCATACCCCGTATCTACAGTGGATAACGTCTGTTCCTGACCAAAAAGATAGCTCATACAGCTCAAAAAGAAGAACAGAACTATGCTAAAACAACGAAAACAGTGATTCATGAGTTTCTATTTTATCGTATTAAAACTTTATTTTGCTTGAGCAGCCTCCAATCGAGCCACTCCTTCCATTAAAGAAGCACCGCTTGCCTGCGCTCCCATAGAAGCTATATTAGCCGAGTTGAATGAACTTCCCCAATAATAATTGCAATACATGGCAGGCCATTGTGTTCTGTCCATGTTTTTTCGCAAAGCTTCCGCGTTGTCTTGCAATTTGAGCGTCAGCGTATTTCTAACAGTACCCGATGCCGCATCATCCAAAACGAGATTCACGGCATAGGGAATTAACACTGCTTTGAAAATGCTTTGGTTCATATCTGTCCCTTCGTCGCGCAGAAATCCTTTGTTAGTACAGCGAGTACTAGTAAAGGCATAACTTATTACCTGTTCCGCAATTGCCATGTATGACTGTTCCTGTGTGATGTGGTATAGCTGTCGGCAAGCTTCGCCGAATGTTCCCTGTGTATAAGTCAGAGGAGGTTCTCCCACCCGATAGTCACTTTTCAGAATATTGGCATTAACATAAGCACAGAGTATTTTCGCATCTGCCAGATATTTCGCATCTTTAAACTTCAGATAGAGCTTTGCTGCTACCAGACAACCCGGAGCATTCGTACAAGCGTTTCTAGTTTTATCAACACTTAACTCTTTCCACGGAAGCCCTTTCCCTTTCTCGTCTTCCCATGCACGGGTGATAATTTGAGTATCATAAAGAGTTTTAGCCATATTGATATATGTATCGTCTCCAGTAGCCTCCGACAAACGTATCAAGGTAAGGCTAATCCAACACATGTCATCCGTGAAACGATTACCGAATCCAGTAGTTCCATATTTTGTGTCACCTTTATCATAATTATTGGCTTTATTAGCATACCATAACTTAAAATAGTTTTCATACGTATCAGCCAAATTCGGATTTTTATCTTTAATACGTTGGTACGAATAGATCACTACATCCATGGCATGCGCTTGCTGCCAATAGATATTGCCGGAGTTATTGCTCTCATTTGCAGGTGATGCCCAGAAAGTGCCTTTCGGTTTGTTCATGAACTGGTTTATCAGCACCGTTGTACAACTGTCGGCAAGGTTAGCCCACTTGAATTCAGAGTCTGCCTCTTCCCGTTTCTCCTCTTGCCCTTTTTCCTGTTCCTGTTGTGCTATCAAGTTTACCCATTCAGGTTCTGCTTTGCACCCCATATATAATAAAGGAGTACACAACAGCAGCATAAATAGTATTTTTTTCATCTTTACTCATTTTTTTATGGTTACCAAGTCTCTACGCGCAAATCATAAAGCGGATCTTGACGCAACACAAGTTTCTCTACCACATGGTAAAACTTGCCACCGTTCTCATACGTATATTCCAGATCGAACTGCGGAGCACGCGTACCAGTCTTCGCCACATAATCGTAGTCTCCTTCAGTCTGATAGGTACCCGTTGCATTGGTGATTGCCGCTTTGCCGCTCACTCCTTCCACTGTCACATTCTTGTTGGCATCCATCGTCAATGTCAAACTACCTACTGCTTCCAACTTATTGCCTACACCCGGACACACCACTACACTCGGAACCGTAGTCTTAAAAGTGGTAGTACTACATTTGATAATATCTTTGGTATTACCATAACTTACCGGTGCACCAACAGGATTTCCTCCGGCATCCACTTCAGTTACACTTCCCATGCGGTAATAAGTGCCAGCGTAAGTACTGATATATTTAATAACAGCGACACATGTTTCGGCTCCTTCTCTCAAAGCGTTCATCGAGTTTTCCGTCATTCGGAAAGGGAGTGCGTAATGATCCGTCAAACATAGCGGATCGCTATAGAAAGCATCGGTAAAACTAATGCTTACATCGGCTACCGGAGAGTTCGATTTACGCACCCGGAAATATTCCGGATCCGCCAGCGTATAGTAATTGGCAGGTAACAACACTTTCCCCGTTCCTTCAAGCAAGGAGGGATCAATAGTAAATTTAGCCCAATCATTCATGTCTATTTCACGTTTCCCACCAATAGCCACTCCGATATAAATATTCATATCACGGTCGCTAATCACAGTTCGCAGTGGTTTTGCTACAGCAAAGCCCATATCAGCTCCTTCATAGTCGTGGGTATAGTCGTCATAACATGCCGTAATCCCAACTAACAGCAGGAGTGCGGACAGTAAAAGTTTTGTAAATCTCATATTTTATTCTTATTATAGTTAAACACAATCACCATCCTTTATTATTGATAAGATTCGGATTTTTCTGTACCTCTAAATAAGGCAATGGCATGTAATAATAACGAACATCGTTTAATGGGCGATCTTCTACCTTCACCACCTCGAATACATCGTCTCCTGAACCGTCACGAGTAACACGCATTCCATAAATTGGCTCATTGAGAGGTAACAGCCAACGGCGCAAGTCCCAGAAGCGTTGATTTTCGAACGCAAATTCAATTCGGCGTTCGTTTTGTATCAATGTACGGAACGTTTCTTTCGAAGCAGCCATTTCATCCAAATAAGTCACGTCGGTAATTCCGCCCGACTTCTCCCGAATAATCTTTATCACATCGTAGGCAGACTTGGTGCATCCGGGTCCCACAACTTTCGGTCCAAAGGCTTCATTGGATGCCTCGGCGAAATTGAGCCATACCTCTGCTTTGCGCAGCATCGGATTGTAGTGACGGGAATCCTGTTCTTCGAGCGGTTTCAAAAAGTCGGCAACCGTATTCATAAACTTTGCCAAGTAATACCCCGTACGGGTAGCATTCACGTTCATGTATCCGGAGTCTTTTCCACCCGGAGTAACATCAATATACGAACTGTTGGCTCCAAATTGACGTCCCTGATAGTAAAGATTCACATCGAAGCGGTTGTCACGCTGGCAATCATAAGGATCGGTTTCGTCATACAACGACCGCGAATCGGTTATGGGAAATCCATTTTTTGCCGGGAAAGCATCAGCCAAATTCTGCGAAGGCGTAGTCTGCGCATTCCCAAAATAGAAAGGCGGATAATGCCGTTGCTCCAAACCATGATTACGTCCCACAAATGTGCGAAAAAGGAATTCGGCCGATTGGGCATCCCCTCCATCGTACAGATCTTTCGGAACTAATGCCGAATAGTTTTTCATTCCACTCATCGCCAACACCTCATTGGCATAATTAGCCACACGTTCCCATTTGGCTTGGTAAGCCGTTTCGTCCACCACCGTATAATCGCCCATGCCGTTCAATCGTACTATGTTATCTGGCTGATAAGCAGGGCTGGCCGCATAGAGCAGTGTTCGTACTTTCAGTGCTGCGGCAGATAATCCCGAAGCACGACCAAATGCTTGGTCGCCCAATATAGCATCCCCTCCGGAATAAGTCAACGGAAGTAACGCCATTGCTTCGTCACAATCGTAACAAATTTGCTTAACGCAATCTTCATAACTATCGCGCGAAAAACTTTCCGGATGCGCCGCTTCTTCCGGAGTAATATAATGTGTTACGATAGGATAGCCCAACACTTGTCCGTTATCGGTCTTTCCACCATACATTCTCAACAGATTGAAACTGCACCATGCTCTAAGAAAAATAGCTTCTCCACGCAAACGTTTTTTGTAAGCCTGATCAATTTCGTCGCTAGAAATGCTATAGCGTATTTCATCCGTAAGTCCATTGTCGAGGAAAGTATGAATACGTTGCAGTTGATCATAACAAGCACTCCAATTTCCCAAGGGATTGTTCGTGCGGCTAAAGCCGCCCTGTCCGGCACGATAAACACTGGAATCGTAAACACGTGTCATGGCATTGTCTGTTGCCGCATCCAGAAAGTTGCCATCCCATGCATCAGGGACGGTCAAAACATCCTGATAAACCGAGAGTAGCACACCTTGTGCCTTTTCAGCGTTGGTCCATGTATCATCCACCGACCATTGATTGTTCATCTTGGTATCGAGATCGGTGCAGGCACTTACGATGCCTGTAACCCATGCAAGGACTATTATGTATCTAAATCTTTTCATCATTTCTTTCATTTAGAAGTTAATGGATATTCCGCCCGTAATGGTTCGGTAAGTCGGATAGTTGGTCAAGCCGGACAACATACGTTCGGGATCTAAGTCTTTGATGCCCGAAAGTACAAACAAATCGGTTCCCCTCACAAAGAATTTGAAATCTTTTCCTATAAACTTGCCCGTTTTATTGGCAAGCGTATAGCTCAACTCCACATTCTTCAGACGGAAGAACGACCCGTTTTCCGACCAGAAAGAGGAATTGCGGGAGTTGTTTGCTCCGGAGGTGGTAGTCAGTCTGGGCTGGGTCCCGGTAGGATTGTTTACCGGATGATAACGGTCGAGCGCCAATACGGAATATCCATCCAGTCCGTTGTTCCAATAGTACGAACTGGAAAGTATATTCGTGACGCCTGTCGTAGCTGTACCCAGTATGTAAAGGCCAAAACCTTTGTAATTCAACGAAAGATCAATACCCATCGTGGTAGTGGGGAAACTTTGTCCCAAATCGGTTACGTCATTATCATTAATCATATTGTCACCATTCAAATCGGCATAAGCGATATCACCGGCCTGATAGGCACCATAGCTTTGCAACGGATGCCCAGCCAACTGCACGTCTTTACCAAACAATCCTTCTGCCTGCAAACCAAAAATTGTACTGGTGGAACGTCCCACGCTCTTACGATAGTCTTCGATGTTATCTAATTCATCGCTCTTACGCAATTTGTTTTTGGTAAAAGTAAGGTTCACCCCCACATTGTAATGAATCTCACCTATTTTATCTTGCCACCTTACTTGCGCATCTATGCCTTGGTTCATTACTTCACCGATGTTTTCGGCAGGAATAAAGTCTCCCACTACAGCAGCATATTTAACGGTGTTCTTTCCTATGATATTCTTACGCATTTCACGGAAATAGTTCACGTCAGCCGAGAGGCGGTTGTTGAAGAAGGTTCCCTCTACGCCTATATTCAATTCGTTGGAATATTCCCATTTCAAGTCCGGATTGCCATAACGCACCAAATCGGTAGTTGGACCTCCGGTACTAGGTTTGTGTTCGAATTTATCACCATTCTTCCAGTTGGTACGATAAAGGAAATGCCCCGTATTGCCGGCATATCCCAAATGTCCGTAATTAATCTTCAACTTTAACGAGTTAACAGCCTTTACATCTTTCATGAAGTCTTCCTTAGAAATCATCCATGCCCCCCCAATGGCATAAGCAAAGAAGTAGCGGTTACTGCCGCTAAAGCGGTTCGACCCCATAGCTGAAAGAACGCCTTCCACAAAATAACGCTTATTGTAAGCGTAATTACCACGAAAGGTAAAAGTACCATTTTTCACATCTTGTGTATTACCGGTTTTCTCTTCAGTAGTATAACGGAAAGCGGCTTCTGCCAATACATCGTGCAAATCGAATGAATGCTCATAGTTTACGTTAGCACGCCATCCAAAGTTACGATATGTATCGTTGGATGAGATAGATTGCTTTTTTGGCAAATTCAACTTCTTACGCTCCGTGAATCGAAGCACTTCCTCCCCTTCGTCATCAAGGTAGCGTTCGATAGAATAAGTAGGATAAGCATTACGTAACTGTTGACGCAAGTAACTATAATTATCAAATGTCATATAAGCATTTGCCGTCAGACCTTCAGTCAATGATTTCAGGTCAAACTTCAATCCTAAATTGGTCTGACTATTCACATAACGTTCCGAAGTGTTACCTCCATAAGCCATATCCATATACAGGTTGTTGGTCTTGCGGACACTGGTTCCGAATATCAAAGACGATTCGTCGGTGGTGACTCCATCGCGACCATTAATATCTTCCGGAGCAATCATGAAAGGATATTCGTTGGGACGAAGGGTAGAGATTTCACTAAACAGCGTGGCTCCATCCACAGCCCCCCAATCTTTCTTCTCAATCCGTCCTGCTACATCAGCCGAAGCAGTCAGAAAGTCGGTAATGCGCAAATCCAAATTACCTCGCGCGTTGATACGATTCAAATTCGAACGATCACTGACTTTTTCCAAACCTGAACTGCCGGTATAGCCTACTGTCACGGCATAAGTCGCTTTCTCTGTACCTCCGTTCAATTCGATCGTAGCCTTGCGGAATGTACTTGCGTCACGTAGAAATTCTTTGTAATAATCGACATTAGGATAACGCAAATCATTCACCCCCTTCGAATTCTTATAACCTTCAAGATCAGTTGCCGAATAAAAAGGCTGTATACCATCGTTTACACAAGCTTCATTGAACAGCGTAGCATAGTTGTAGGAATCAAGAAATTCCGGCATACGGGTAACCGGTTGTATGCCGTATTCCAATCCTACACGAATCACGCGTTCGTTGGCTTTTCCCCGTTTAGTACGAACGAGTATCACTCCATTCGTAGCCTGCTCTCCATACATAATTTTAGCAGTGGCATCCTTTAAAATCTGTATAGATTCGATTTCTTCGGGCAGGATGTCGTCAATCGGACGTTTGATACCATCAATAATCACGATAGCTTCGCTCGTTCCATTGTTGTGCAGACCTCGCACATAGAAAGTAGAGTTATCATAACCGATACCTCCCACATTAGGGATCGCTATCAGTCCGGCAGCCTGTCCTTGCAACGCATTCGACAGTTGCAAGGTAGGATACTTCTTCAGGTGATCCATATTGACCCGGCTCACGGCACTTACCGAATCCGGCTGTTCTTTTTGGGCATTCGCAACAGATGTTATCCCCAGAAAGAAGATGGCTGCGAACAATCCTTTTAAGAATCTATTATAACTATTTCTCATAAATATCAAAATATTAAAGTGTTATTACCAACCGGGATTCTGCTGCAAATTGTGAAGTGCATCCACATCGTGTTGCGGCAACGGATACCAATAGTTGCGCATATTCGAGAATCCGCGAATTTCTTTCTCCATGTCAAACACCGTATAAGTAAAACTTGCCGGACGTGTACCAGACTTGCCGTCAGCTGAATCTTCATAACTGCCTACAGGATCGAAGTAAACTCCCTTTATCGGATAAGGTTCGTTAAACAGTGTGTGCATGATCATCCAACGACGAACATCCCACCAACGGTGGTTCTCAAACATCAGTTCTACTCCCCGTTCCCGACGATAGGCTTCGCGGAACTTTTCGGGATCAGACACGATGTCGGAAGGAATATCCGTCACACCGATACGATTGCGAATAGTATTAAGGGCTTCTTCTGCCGTCATACCACAGTCTTCTACTTTAGCGGTCGCACTTCCGGTAGCTTCAAAAGAGGCTTCGGCAAAATCAAGGTAAAGTTGCGTAGCACGGATAAAGACGGTTTGAGCAATCTTTTGCAGGAACGGTTTGGTTGTTCCTAACGTTTGATCATGGCGATAGTTTGCTTCCGGCCATAAAAACTTCCGGCACATAAATCCTGATAATTGTCGTCCGTTGGTATGTTTCGAACTTCCATAGTTATTGTAGGCTGTGCAACCTCTCCACAAACGAATGTAATAGGGCTTGCCACTTGCATAGGTTCCCCAAGTATCACCAGGAATAAGAATGTTGTTGTAGAAACGAGGATCACGATCAATGAAAGCATGTTCCGGGTCGAATTTGTAACCCGACCGGGTATCATTAATCGGATAATAAATACCATCTGCTCCTTTGCGCTCGTACATATTTACCGCATTCAGTGTAGGACAAGAAATAGCGAATGATTCCGAGCCGGTTCCTCCCGTCATATCAGCATAAAGCCAGAAAGCACGTGCGGTCTTGGAACGATCGCTATCACTGGGTATTCTGCGTCGCCACCAGATAGTCTCTACACGCTTGAGTTCCGTATCGGGAAACCAAAACAGGTTCATATACTCATCGGCAGTTGCCAGTCGTACACCTGTTTTCGCTTCATTCTGCTTCATATAGGTGATAGCTGCCCATGCAGCCTTTGCAGCCGCCTTTGCACGTTCCTGATCATAGCTTTTTATTTGAACAGAGTTCAGGTCGTTCTGCATCAATGGACTGGCGTCATAAAGCAAAGCCATCTCTTTGAATGCCAGAGCTGCTAATTTAGTAGGACGGCCATACTGATTGTCCGGCCATGTATCGGGCAGCATAGAAATAGCTTGGTCTATATCACCCACCATCCATGCGCTACTTTCATGATAGGTGACACGGGGAATATCGTCGTCACCACCAGCAAATACTTTATCCAGAATCGGCATACCTCCATAGCGTTTGATGACGTTGAAATAGAACCAAGCACGATAAAAATAAGCCTGTCCCAGAATTTCATTACGTTGCTCTCCCGTCAATGGTACTTTATCAATATTAGCAATGACCCGATTCACTATGCGTATGGAAGGAAGTGCCTTACCAATGGGAGTATTGCTGCCATTTCCGATCTCTGTCACATTGGCCGCCTTATCGGTAGTCAACCATGCCCCGGAGAAAAACTTGGCAAAAACGGTTTTATTGTATGTCGCAGACATTTCATCCGCCATCACACCTACATACGTGCGTTGATTCTTTCCATCATCTGCACCTTCAAATGTGTTATAGGCTTCCAATTTAGGATATACTTGATCCAAAAATCCACGGATGGACTCATAACTGCTATATACAGCCTCTTCCGTCAGCCCACCGGAGTCTTCGCGTTTATCCAGAAAGTCTTCGCAACCTGCCAAAAACAGGAAGAGTAGTCCAACCACTGCGTATTTATATGTTTTCTTCATTGAATTCATCGTTTTAATAGATTAAAATGAAACTCGCACGCCCGAAGTAAACGAACGTAAGATAGGATATTTGGCTTGTTCGCCCTCGGGGTCAATACGGTCGTCGCCGCCCCACCAAGTGAGTAAATTGTTTCCGGTGACGTAAACTTGCAAACTCTTCAACCCTACCGTTTTCAACCACTTCTTGGGCAGATTGTATCCTAATTCCATGGTTTTCAGTCTCAAGTACGAGAAGTTTTGATAGCGGTAAGTACTTTCGGTTCCATTAAAAGCACCGTCATTTGTCAGGTGCAAAGCGGGTGCTCTCACACCGCTAGTATTGGCTGTTTCTGGTGTCCACGCATTCATCACATCAGGCTGCGCATTAATTTTCCCGGATTTAAACGAAGCGGAATAAACAGAATTTACCAATTTATAAACACCGGTAGGCGCATAAAACATAGCACTGAAACTCAACCCTTTCCAATCAAAGCCCAGATTCAAGCCATACGTGTGTAACGGATAGTTGAGCTCGTCTACTGCCACTTTGTCCTGACCATTGAGAATTCCATTGGAATCGAAGTCAATGTAGATAAAGTCGCCAGGCACCACCTGACCGGGAGCTACCGAATTGATGGAACCGGTCTGCGCATTATTAAATACATCATCGATAGTTTCATAATTACCCACCGCCAAGTAGCGGTTTTGATGCCCGATAGGTTTTCCCGCCTCTTTCAAATGGTTGGGACCGTTGACAGGGTCATCGCGAAATACTACCCTATTCTCGCTCGAGGCCAATGTGAAACCTACATGATAACGGAAATCGGAACCTATTTTATCGTTGTAATGCAGTTCTAACTCAAATCCATGGTTCTTGGTGGAACCAATGTTTAATGCATTGAACTTGGCTCCCGTAATGAAAGAAGTAGTTTGAGGCTCCATCAGAATGTCTTTACGTTTTTCGTCAAAAAGATCGAGCGTGATGTCAAGCTTGTTCCACAATCCAATCTCAATACCCAGATTTTGTTTCGTTGATTTCTCCCACGTGGAATTGAGGTTGGCTACATCTCCTTCATGATACAAAGGCCCCCAAATCTGACCGGAAGCATCTGTACCCAACGTGATGTTGCCGTCCGAAGTAAACTGCTGTATATAGTTCCACCTCTTGGCACCTGCATCGGAGCCTACCTTACCCCACGAATAACGGAACTTGGCATTTGTAAGTACCTTGCCTATACTTTTCTTGATAAACGGTTCTTCCGAAAGCCGCCATCCCAAGGAGAACGAAGGGAACAAACCAAACCGTTCTCCACGGGCAAACTTCTCGGAACCAGTATACGAGATATTCATTTCCGTAAGGTAACGCTCTTTCCAGTTGTAGGTGACACGCCCCACCCAGTCTTCATTGTAGTTAGGGAAACGCATATATTGGGTATTGTTCTCCGTGTACCTTTCGTCATAGATTTTACGGTTGACCAAAGCAAGCGCACTTACATTATGATCGTTGAAAGATCGATTATAAGCAACAGAAAATTCATAATAGAAACGACGCGTATAGGCATCCAATCCGTCCCACATAGTCACACCGGGAGGCAGAGGCACCGATTCGGAAGTCGGAAGCCTTTTATCTTCTATCATCGGATAGGTGATGGTCCCATCGGTATTGACCACCGGATTGGCATAATCATAGACTCGGTGATACCGGACAATGGATTTTAAGGCTTGATCGGCAGAGCCTCCTCCACGATAAACATCGGTATTGGTAGTCGACGAAGACGAATAAGATACTTTTGCAGCCACTTTCAATCCTTTGGTGATGAAATCCAGTTTCTGCTCCAAAGATGCATCATACCACCCCTGAAACGTTTTACGAAGTTTGGCACCTCCCAGATTCATGTTGGCCACCGGATTCTTTTCTTCATCATCACCCCAATTGCCATCAGAATACATAATCGGATGGTCGCTAGTGGATTCGGTCAGAATACGATTAAAGGGACTGTCGTTATCAATCGACTTGTTACGATAACCCATGCTACCGGCTATGTTAATGGATAGCTTGGTAGACTTGGTGAAGTTGAAGTCGAAATTCGACCGCCAATTGTACCGTTTGTAGGTATGCCGCGGATCAAAGTCGTCATTCTTTTTCAGGTCGTAAATATCTCCATCACCCTGATAACCCGCCGAAGCAAAATATTTCATATAGTCGGTTCCACCACGTATGTTGATATTATAGTTTTGAGTAAATCCGCCCGTTATCAATTCATCCCACCAGTTAACATAGGGAAACACATCGTTGTAAGCTCCATAGTTGCCTTCTGCATAGGCTCTGCTCCATGCATCAATGGTAGATTGTGGTATCAACTTGTCCCAACTGGCATCGTTGGCCATTGCCATGTTATAGGCCTGCATGGCAGTAACGTGATCAGCAAGCTTCATGCTTGTGGTCGGTGATTTAAAAGTGTAATTGGCAGAAAAGTTGATGACCGGAGCCGTATCAGTACCTCTCTTGGTTGTGATAAGGATAACGCCATTACCACCACGAACACCATAAACAGCTGTTGCCGAAGCATCTTTCAACACGGAGATACTTTCGATTTCGTTCATGTCAACATCATTCATGTTACGCTCGATGCCATCCACTAACACCAACGGATCGGTATTGTCCCAAGTACTTTTCCCACGAATATACATTTTAACCTCATTGTCGCCCGGCATGCCCGACGAATTGATGGCTACCACTCCATTAAGCTTTCCTTGCAGCGCTTCGGATACCGAGTTTACACTACCACCTTTCATCAGTTCGTTACCACCGGTTTGCGTGATGGAACCTACGCTGGTGACTTTCTTCTGCACTCCATAACCCACCACTACAACTTCCTCCAATTGCTTACTATCCTCTTCCAGAGAGATAATAGCATCCTTTTTCAAGTCAGCTACCTTTAAAAGTATCTCCCTATATCCGATATAAGAAATCTTTAGCACAGCATCGGGAGTCGCCGTTAATGTAAAATGACCATCCACATCGGAAATGGTTCCATTCGAAGTTCCCTCAACGGTGATATTCACACCGATCAAAGGCTCATTACTTTTTGCGTCTACTATTTGCCCTTTGATGCTGTGATTTTGTCCCCAAAGCAAAGGAGGAGAAAGCAACAGGGACAGAAAAAGCAGGCACATCCACTTTAGTTTCATGCTTTGATGTCTCATAGTGATTCTATTTAATTAACAAATTTATTATGAAGCGAATTAGCATTTTAATATATTACGCCTTTCGCCTATTAAAATATATCATTCAATCAATGACCTCATCATATTCTTTCCCAAGGAGAGAAAGAATATGATAAAGATTTGCCTTATTATATTTTGTTACGCAGTTCTCTTAATAGTTTAAGCTTGGCTGGAATATTAAATTTACCATCTGCCGAGTCGCCGGCATACCAAGTTGAAAACACTCCTTCTTGGGTATCATATAGTGCATCACGCGCCTCTTCCAATCGCCGGATAGCAATATCCAGGTTTTCTGCGCGCTTACTACTTTCTTTTTCTTTATAAGCAGAGACAAAATGATATAATGAATGGCTCAATGCTGCCATATAATGACAAGGAGCAGCCAAATTATCCCTAAAAAAACGTTGGTCTTGCTTTGGCAAACGTTTTAAAAGATTCTCACAACGTTGAGAGACTTCCTCAAAACGCACAGCTGTCTTTTTCATACCTGCAATCAATGAATCAACTTGGTTATTGCCATCAATGCGGAATGAACGTCCGGGAACCCGTTCAAATCCTATGTCATAGAGCGGATTCGGAGAAAAATCGCTAAAACGTTTACCTATCTGATCGAAAACACGGGAATAACGCAAATCCTGGAATATAAACTGACGTTCCATTCCCGGAAATTCAGACGGTTTCTGCTGCCAATAAGCATAGTAATAGTCGTGATAAAGCTTGGCTACTTCTTCAGCATATTTTTGTCCAAAATATTGAGAACAAAAATCAATCAAGAAAGAATCTGTATTATATGCTTGCATATCCCACATCATACGAGCATTAGCGGACATTTCCATCACAAACTCCCTTAAATTACCGGCATTAACCACCGAAAAAGTTAGCGGACCGCGGGTATTCACATAACGATAATTGGCTTCCATTTTCCAAGGGCCTTCTGCAGGAGCCAGATGGGCGCCGGTTGAAGTAAATTGGAGATTCATATAATAACCTAGCTTCACTTGTTTCGTCGTATCGAATGAGACCAAATCATCATAAGGATAATGATCTCTCCGTCCTGCAACAAAAGTCCAGAGCATATTTTTACCAGTTGGAGGTTGTAAATAACCTTTAGCCAACAAATCAGAAAGCTCATCATAAAAGGTCATTCGCACGAAAGGATCCTCTTCACCGGTTGCTTTTTTTATCATAGCCAGCTGTATACGGATCATACGGTTAATAATATCTGCACGTTCCTTATCATCTTTCGGCGCATCAGAGAAGGCGGCCCAAAAAGGTTGGTCATTTACACCACGAAAAGCAATCTGCCACAAGTTTTCCTGTTTGTTGCGACATACCGTCTCTATACTATATTGCCAAAACTCAATCAAAGCTTTCTCATTCGACAAAAGTAGCTCCGGTGGTTCGACGCCACGTACTTTTCGCCAATATCCTGCCCAATTCATTAAATTATTGTTGCAAGCAACATGATGGTGAGAAGTTAGTACAAGTCCATATTTGCGTAATAAAGCAGCCTGACTATTCAGTTTATAATCAGGATAAGTAACCGTTGCCTCTAATTCTACCGTATTCAGTTTTAACCGAAGCATCGTTTCAAGCCACAGCTCATCATTCTCTTTTGACAACCGCCTCCAAGGTTTGAACAAATCTGTATCATTAGGAAACCATGCGCGATACCTGACTTGTGGTGACTTCTTAAAATAGTCAAAGCTCGATTTTATCTCTACCTGTTTCTTATACTGTGGTTCCCACGAGCAAAAATACCATAAGGGCGGCACTCCTAAAAATAACTCGCTAAAAGTATAAATGGCATAAATAGCTCCACGCATATCCTTTCCATGAAGATAAATGCGCTTTTCTTCCGGGCTACAATATACCCTGTGAGATTCAAAACCATCCAAAGGACGGATAAATCGTGACTGAAACAAAGGGTTATCCACCGCCTCATTTATAATAACAATATCGATTTGCTGTGTATCATCAGTATTCTGAAAGATTTCAGGTTTATAATGCATCACCTTCTCAAAATCTTTGCATAAAGTTTTTGCTGCCAATTTTACTGGCTCCATTTCGTTCTTGGATAGTAGAATCTTGAAATTTCCTTTCTGCAGCTTTAAAGAGGAATTTGTATCTATTGCCAGAGACGGGATGGAAACCCCAAATAAAGCAATTAGATGTAATAAGAATAATCTGCTGTAGTTCTTCATACTTTTCACGGTTCTTTGTTGATTTAAGCCATTTACATTCTTCGTTAATCGAAGCATAGGCAAAATTAGAAATTACCTACCGAAAAGTATAAGGTTACACCCGCTGTATAATAAAAATATAGGGTTTTATAACCCATATAGCACTATTAATCAATTATTTATCATTTCACAACAAGGGTGAAAATATAGGGATTCGCACATCCTTATATAACCCTAAAGACCTATTTTTCTGACATCTTTTTCAAAATTTGCAGGATCAACTGCTTTATTTCGAGTGCGAACTCTATAATTATAAACTGTATTCACAGAATACCCCAAAATCTCCGAAATCTGTTCAGATTCTGTAATTCCCAACCGGATCAAGGCAAAAATACGCAAGGTAGAATTTAATGCACCTTTATTTTCCAGAACAAACTTATCATCTGGTTGAAGCAATGAATTGAAGCTCTCGACGAATGTCGGGAACAGAGACAAAAATGTCCGGTCAAAATCGGCAAATGCACTTTTCCTGTTAAAATCCGAATTCAGATTATGAATCATCGAGGAAAGAGAATCATACTGTTTGCTATCCAGTTTTTGCTGTCCTACTAATACAAAATTATCGAGCTGGTTGACCAGTTTAAAAGTAGCATCCAGATAATGTCCTATATAAGAGTTCTTAATCCGGTTTGCTTCCGACAATTTCAAATTCAACTTTTCCAATAATTGGCGAGAACGTCGCAGATGCTTCATCTGCATCAAAATGTAAATGATAGCTATTATTAATACAACCGCAAAAACAGAACTTAAAATAAAACTATCTTGAAAAGTCTGCCGTTTAACCTGCTCTATACCCAGTTTTTCCCCAACAAAAACAGGGAACAATGTTCCGATAACGTTAATCCTGTGACGCGTTCCATAAAAAGTTGCGTCTTCAAAAGCCTCATTTATATATTCGGAAGCAAGATTCACATCATTTTTATAGTAGTATAGCATAGTCGCCAGTCCTCTCATAGACACTGATTCTTTTGTGGCACTACGGATATCATTTACAGCCGCCTTCACATAATAGTGAATAGCCTCATCATTCAGTCCCAATTTACGGTTGACATACGCCATCGTGGACAAAAGAACAGAAAGTGTTTCCGCATCAGTAGTATCACATAGTTCCAAAGCTCGTTGATAAAGTTGTTTGGATTTAGCTAACTTATCTTCTTTCAGAGCTACTTTTCCTCTTACATAATAGATTGTCGACGAATCGGAAAGATAAGGCAAACTTTCCATCAAAAGTTCATTCCCTATTTGATTATACCTGGATGAAAACACATTGTCCTTAGTATAATCTGCCAAATCGTGGTAAACACGTCCAAAGCTAATATAATAGTCTGATAAGACCTTTGCAGGCAGTACTTCTTTATCAATTCGAATAGAGGAAAGCGAATCGATAGCTTCTTTAAAAAAGCCTCCTCGCGCTAAAATATATCCCAATCGGGTTCTGGCATCTACTCTATATGCGGAGCTGTCTATATCATTAGCTATCCTACACAACTGGGTAGCATAATGAAAGGCCGAATCAAAAGAATATAACTTAAATTCATTATACAAATCTACATTGACCTGAAACTTTTCTTCACATGTCATCCTGTTCGAATTAGTATTCAAGAAGTTCCGGATAGAATCTATATCATTCAATTTCATTTGATTATACACATCTTTCTGTTGCAAAGCGAGTGACATTTGCCTAGCAACTTCCTCTCTATATTGAAATGGCTTTCCACTTGTACAACCCATATAAAATATAGAAATAATAATAAAGAATATTATCCAAAAGTCCCAAACGTATTTTTGTCTATGTTCCTGCATAAATATCAAATAAGAATAGATTAACAATCATCGGTCATACAAAAATATATAAAATCTCATATAAAAGAAACTTTTAAGACTATTATATTTTTGTATCCTGATATTACATTACAAAGGTGTACATTATTACCAATAAAGAACCATACGCATATTGATTGAAAACAAAATCCAAATAATTATATATAAATAGGCTTTATATCAATGATTTAAATAGCTATTTGAGTTTTCAGTTGTTTTCTGTACTTTCATTATTTTTGTTGTTTTTAGGTACATTTTTGTTTCTTGTTTGTTTCTTAGATTCGGCTTTTATTCGTATATTTGCGATAGGAAAACAACAAATGAAAGGACACAGTTATGCCACGAGTAAAGAAGCCTAAAAAAGTAAAGGAACCTATCCGCCTTCGGACAAAAGATTTGGCTGACGGCTGCAAGAGTTTGTATCTGGATATATACCGGAACGGTAAAAGGTCATACGAGTACTTGAAGATGTACCTTGTTCCGGAAACGGACAGCAATGCTCGGCATCAGAACGAGATTACAATGGCTGCCGCCAATGCTATCAAGTCAAAACGTATCATCGAGCTGACCAGCGGTGAAGCCGGGATCGTGAACCACGTGGAGAAGGTTTATCTGCTGGACTGGATGAACACCTACAGGGAGAACCAGAAAAAGCGAGGCAAAAAAGGTATAGACCACATAAAGTCTGTTATCCGCATCCTGCAGGAGTACGCCGGAGACCGATATACCTTGGATCGGGTTGACTTGTCTTTCTGCCAGGGATACATTGACTATATGCTGACAACCTACCGCTTCAGAGGAAAGCTGATAGCGGCTTCTACCCGTAATACCTATTACCAGATTCTAAACGGTGCCCTGAATGCAGCTGTGCGCGCCAAACGCATGTTGCGGAATCCGTTCAACGAAATGGACAAGTCGGAAAAGCCCAAGATGCCGGAAAGCGTACGTTCATATATGACCATCGAAGAGGTACGGGCATTGATTGCCACTCCGATACAGAACGAGGAAGTCAAGAGAGCCTATTTGTTCTCCTGCTTCTGCGGACTGCGAATCAGTGATATCGTAGGATTGAAATGGAAAGATGTTTTTCTTGACAACGGACAATACCGTCTGTCGGTAAGCATGCAGAAGACGAAGGAGCCGATTTACCTCCCCCTCTCCAACGAAGCTTTGAAGTGGATGCCTGAACAAGGTAACAAGACAGGTAACGATTTTGTGTTCCATTTGCCGGCTCACATCAATGTATGTCTCAAGCCGTGGGCCGTCAAAGCCGGGATTACCAAGCATTTTACCTTTCATACCGCCCGCCATACATTCGCCACAATGATGCTTACTTTGGGCGCGGATCTGTACACCGTTTCAAAGTTGCTCGGTCATACATCCGTAAAAATGACGCAGGTTTACGCCAAGATTGTCAACAAGAAAAAAGATGACGCGGTGAACCTGACAAACGGTCTGTTTGACTGAGATTGTCGAATAACTCATATCTGTGTTTAATTTTAGCAGACGCTTATTTGGGTGTTGTTTTCGGGAAACAGACAGATAGCCGGGACAACACCCTTCTTGACTATATTATAAATTCTTTAAAATTATCCAAAATGAAAAGACCTGACAAAGGCCCTCTCTCTTTTTGGAGGGAATGAACATCTGCACCATTTCGTGACAGAACAGGATGCAGCGCAGGAACTTTATGCCCTGCTCGCTGAAGCAAGAACCTTGTATCTCCGTGATGTTGTCACAGGCAGCAAGCAGTATCACCGTTACGTGGAGGATTTCGTGAACAGCCACAGGTACATCGACTGCGACCATGCAATGTGCCGGAACTGCCATGAAATGAACATCCACATCCTCAAAGGGATGCTGTATGACTGCGCCCATCTTGTCCAACCGCTATTTGCTGCCACAGACTTCTCGTTTGAGAAGTGTATGGAGGTGAAACAGACGTATGACACGTTTTCACCTCCGGTCACGCCTTGTGACCCAGAAAAGATTTGGGAGCGTCCGCTTTCGCTGGAATGCAACCTGACCCGGAAACAGATGATAAGTATAACGGCCTGTGCCAATGCTTATCATCTGTTTTGCGTTTCTGACGTACGTGTCGAGGATATGGAAGCCCTGTTTGCCTGCCGGAAAGGGTTCAGCATCCGTGTGAACAAACTCCGGCTTGTGGCAATCCTGTTCAATTCGCTCCTCGAACATTCGCTTATCAGATACGAATGGCAGAGTACCTTGGAAGCAGGACGGTTACTGGTCCGCAAGAGCGGAAAGGGATTCGTCAGCCAGTCGAACCTTTCGTCTTCCCTGACCGCCCTACGGAAGAAGATGACATCGGCAGCCTATGGTATACAACAGGCCGTGGATGAACTGGCAAAATGACAAAAAGTGCCAAGAAGTGAAGTATGTGAAAGGTAAAAGGTTGATAGTTGCATTGACACTTCCCAACTATCAATCTGCAGATTGAAGCAATATAGCTTTCCTGCCCTACCTTTGTCCTCCGTTAGCGCGCTACATAACGGAGGACATACTTCCATTGTCTAATTTTAAAAATCATTCGTATGCAAAACAACAGATTGACATTCATGGAACAGCTGAGTGAACGTCTCACCAACATTGAGACTATCTTGAAGAAACTGGATCCGGTGGAAAGCCTGCTGGAACGTATCGCGTTGCTGGAAAAGAACATCTATACCACGAAGGGGGTATTCACCTTCCAGGAGGCCTGCATGTATATCGGTATATCCGAAAGCATGCTCTACAAACTGACTTCCAGCAAGGAGATTCCACACTTCAAGCCACGCGGCAAGATGCTCTACTTCGCCAAGGAGGAGCTGGACAAATGGCTCAAACAGAACTATGAACCGACAGCGGAAGAAGCGGCACGCATGGCAAACGAAGCGGCAGCTGCCCAACCGTTCTTTAACCAGAGACGTTATGGAAAACGAAAGAAGAACTGACCCCAGTCTGGATATGGGACCAGAAGAGTGTCTCTTGTCAAACATTCTCTCCGCCTCACAGATCCGTGCGACGGATACCTACGAAACGCCGCCGCAAATCATCTGGATTGACAACTCTACCATCGCCACACTCGGTAACTTCAGCGCATCGACCGGCAAAGCCAAATCGAAGAAGACATTCAATGTCTCAGCCATTGTCGCCGCATCGTTGGCCGGTAAGCAGGTATTGAACTACCGGGCACACCTGCCCGAAGGAAAGCAGAGAATCCTGTACGTGGACACGGAGCAGAGTCGCTTCCACTGCCACAACGTACTGGCACGTATCCTGCGGCTGGTCGGACTGCCACCGACAACCGACAGCGAGAATCTTGACTTCATCTGCCTGCGTGAATATTCGCCGGCGATACGCATCGGAGTCATCGACTACGCCTTGCGACAGAGGAAAGGCTATGGCCTGGTTATTATCGACGGCATACGTGACCTGATGCTCGACATCAACAGCACCAGCGAATCGGTGGAAGTCATCAACAAGATGATGGAATGGTCGTCGAAATATGACCTGCACATCCATTGCGTACTGCATCTGAACAAAGGAGACAACAATGTCCGGGGGCATATAGGTACGGAAATGAGCAACAAGGCGGAGACCGTGCTGGTCATCAGCAAGAACAGCGAGCAGCCGAACATCAGCGAGGTGCATGCGCTCCATATCCGGGAGAAAGAGTTTAAGCCCTTTGCCTTTACGGTCAACGAGGGCGGTCTGCCGGTTCTCGCAGAAGGACACCTGTCCGACAGCCTTCCAAGCGCGAAACCCAAACAGCGGACGGGATTTATGGATCTGACAGTCGAGCAGCACCGGGAAGCCCTCTCCTCCGCATTCGGGGACAAGCCCATCCGCGGATTCGAGAACATGCTGCAGGCTATGATGGTCGCCTACGAGACCATCGGGTTCAAGCGCGGACGGAACGTGATGGTGAAGCTGCTGCAATACCTGACGGATACTCTGAAACTGATTGTCAAACGGGACAAGCTTTTCTACTACGACATGTCCCCAGCGGAAACCATGCTTTTCGAAGAAGAATGATGCCGGGCGCGGGCCTATATAATTCAGTTTAATTTAGTATCTATCTATATAGGGTCATAAACCAAACTAAACTGGTTTTGTGCAAACAAGTGAAAAGAAACAGCCATGAATATAGAAGAAGCAAAAAGTGTGCGTATCGTGGATTTCCTGGCCCGACTTGGCCACCATGCGCAGTATGTAAAATCGGAGCAGTACTGGTATCTTTCGCCACTGCGGAAAGAGGCCGCTCCGTCGTTCAAAGTCAACGACCGGGAAAATGAATGGTACGACTTTGGCGAAGCAATCGGCGGTGACCTGGTGGAACTGGGGAGATACCTTTGCGGAATGGGCAGCGTAAGCGAGGCACTTGCCTACATCGAACGGACTGCCGGTGATGCCTCCTTGCCGAGAATACGGTTGCCTGCCGCTCCGCCCCGTCCGGTGGAAACAGACATGAAAAACCTGATGGTCGTCCCTCTGCGACACCATGCTCTGCTCTCGTATCTCCAGTCGAGGATGATTGATGCGGACATCGGGCGGATGTTCTGCAAGGAGGTCCATTACGAACTGCGCCAGCGGCATTATTTCGCTCTGGCCTTCGGAAACGTTTCCGGCGGATATGAGGTACGCAATGCCTACTACAAGGGGTGTATCAACAGTAAAGACGTATCCCTGATACCGCACCTTCGCGGTGAAGTGCAGAGCTGCATCTGCCTGTTTGAGGGATTCATGGACTTTTTGTCCTACCTGACACTCCGGCAGATGAAGGACAATACCATCTGTATTGACGCTGCCTGTGATTACCTGGTAATGAACTCAGTCGGCAACCTCAGAAAAACATTGGCACATCTGCAAGGTTATGGGCATATCCATTGCTATCTCGACAATGACCTCGCCGGACAAAAGACAGCGGAGACCATTGCCGGGCTGTATGGCGGTCGTGTCAGCAGCGAGTCTGTCCGCTACACTGACTACAAGGACCTGAATGACTACTTGCGCGGAAAAAGACTGTAGTTCATCGGGATTACATCTGTCAATGGATAGAGGAAACGGCATGGCTTTCAGAAATAGAGTATTCCGAATAACCCATTGATGTGCGCATAATAAAGAGGACAACTTGTAAGAGTTGTCCTCTATTTATTTTCCGACCTCTCTTGTTTTGTCCTTCAAATATTGATTAGAATATGATTTTTAAATATGATTTTAAGATTTTGGAGGAATCTTATATAAAAACATATTGATTTATAGACAATCTTTTCACAATTACAATTATCCGTCCTTATTTTGCGAATCATATTCATATAATAATCATATTAAACAAACGATATGAAATCATATTTCATTTTCATCATTGTCCTTACAGTAGTCTATGTCATCTATTATGCGGTCATCATCGTACAGGACCTGTACGGAAAAAAGGGAACAGACAAACCGAAAGAAGAGGTGTTTGATCTCGGCGACCCGGAAGAGGAACAGAGTGTCACGGTAACGGAAAGCGACACGGGCTTCCATGTGGGTGACGAGCAGTATGAAACGGAGGTCGGATCCGCCGTCATGCCTGCACCACAGGAGGCAGAGCGTGCCGGTGGCACCGGGGAAACTGCCATGGAAGAGAAACTGGAACGCCTGAAGGCCCGGATGGAGGAGCAGATGGAAGAAACTACGCCCTACCTGTCAGACGCATTCACGGATGAAGAACTCTACAGGGCCATGATTGCCAAAGGCAAGACAGACAACCGTCCGGAACTGGAATGGAAACCTTTAAAAGACCGATTGTAGCATGCCGAGAACAAGAAAAATACTGTGTCTGCTGTGCCTGATCCCCTCTGCGGCAATGGCCAAGAGCGGCAGCGTAAACTACAGCTGGGGTGCGGATGCGCTGGCGACGATGCACGACTTCGTGGTAACGATGATGCTCTATGTGCTGTATGTCTGCTACGCTATCGCCTCCGTGTTTGTGGTTGTTTCCGCACTTCAGATCTATATCAAGATGAATACGGGCGAAGACGGTGTTGTGAAATCCATCGTTTCACTGGTCGGAGCCTGTCTCTTCATCATCGGAGCCTCCATCGTATTCCCGGCTCTTTTCGGCTATCGCATATAGACCGACAAACCATAAGAAGCAGTCAAAACAGCAATAAAAAAACAATAAGTATCACTCAAAAACAAAGACAAGTATGTTGAAGAAAATCAAAAAGACGAGCCGCAAGGCAAAGGAGAGTTTCAAGAGAGTATCGAACAAGGCAGTCCTGCTTGCCCTGACCCTGGCAGGCGGTATTCCGGCTATGGCTCAAAACACGGCAGGAGACTACTCGGCCGGTACGACGGCCCTGTCCACCGTGGCCGAGGAAATCGTGAAATATGTGCCGGTCATGGTCAAGCTCTGCTATGCCATTGCAGGTGTGGTAGCCATCATCGGAGCCATATCAGTGTATATCGCCATGAACAACGAGGAACAGGACGTCAAGAAGAAGATCATGATGATTGTTGGTGCCTGCCTCTTCCTGATTGCGGCTGCCCAGGCGCTGCCCATGTTCTTCGGCATTGACATCTAAAGCTAAAAAGGCGATGAAAGGCAGTGAGGAATATTATCCGGACTATCCGCTGTTCAAGGGGCTGCAGCAGCCTCTTGAACTGATGGGACTGCAAGGTCGCTATATCTATTGGGCGGCAGGTGTGGCGGGAGGAGCCATTGCCGGCTTCATCGCCGCCTACTGCCTGGCCGGCTTCGTAGCCGGGCTGGTCATACTGGCTGCCGTCCTGTCGGGAGGCATCGTACTGATCATCCTCAAGCAGCGGAAAGGCCTGCACAGCAAGAAAGTAAAGCAAGGCGTGTATGTGTATGCCAGTTCACGCCAAATCTGACAGCAGAAGAAAAACCATCACGGCAATGTGTGTGGCTGATTGATTGTTGAAAGCGGGCGGGTCCGCCTCCAGCCGAGGCAGACCTGCCCTGATTTAATTTAAAGACTATCGGAATGACCCTATATGTTATCTTATTTTTTATCGCCCTATGCGCAGGCATGGCCGTATCGGTCTATGCGTTCGGCACAGGAGGCAAGCGCAAGCGTATCTTCCAGGACATCTATTTTACGGTGGAGGAAACGGACGGCATAGGTGTGCTTTACACCAAGACGGGCGAATATTCAGCCGTATTGAAGATCGAGAACCCGGTACAGAAGTATTCGGCGGACATCAACGGCTTCTATGACTTCACGCACCTGTTTTCGTCCCTGGCTCTGACGCTGGGTGAAGGATATGCCATCCACAAACAGGACATCTTCGTGAGGAAACGCTTCGAGCAGGAAACGGAGGGCAACTGGGAGTTTCTCTCGGAATCCTACTTCCGCTACTTCAAGGGACGGTCCTACACGGACAGCCTCTGCTACCTGACTATCACGCAAGAAGCGAAGAAAAGCCGCCTGTTCTCCTTCGACAACAGGAAATGGCGCGACTTCCTCGTGAAAGTCCGCAAGGTACACGATCAGTTGCGTGACAGCGGTGTACAGGCCAGGTTCCTGAACAAGACCGAAGCGAGCGAATATGTGGACCGCTACTTTGCCATGAACTTCAAGGACCGGACGGTTTCCATGAGCAACTTCAAGGCCGACGAGGAAACGGTGTCAATGGGCGACAAACGCTGCAAGGTGTACAGTCTGGTGGATGTGGACTGTGCCACACTGCCTTCACTGATACGCCCCTACACCAACATTGAAGTGAACAATGCAGAGATGCCGGTGGATCTCGTATCGGTAGTGGACAATATCCCGAATGCCGAGACAGTGGTGTACAACCAGATTGTGTTCCTGCCCAATCAGAAGCGGGAACTGTCGCTGCTCGACAAGAAGAAGAACCGCCATGCGAGCATACCGAATCCCGGCAACAAGATGGCTGTGGATGACATCAAGCGTGTACAGGAGGTGATTGCCAGGGAGAGTCGGCAGCTGGTGTACACGCATTTCAACCTGGTGGTGGGCGTGCCTGCCGGAACGGACCTGCAGAAATGCACCAACCATCTGGAGAACGCTTTCGGACGCATGGGCATCCACATCAGCAAGCGTGCATACAACCAACTGGAGCTGTTCGTGAGTTCGTTTCCGGGCAACTGCTACAGCCTGAGCGAGGAATACGACCGGTTCCTGACACTCTCCGATGCGGCCATGTGCCTGATGTACAAGGAACGGGTGCTGCACAGCGAGGACACTCCGCTGAAAATCTATTATACCGACCGCCAGGGCGTGCCTGTGGCCATCGACATCACGGGAAAAGAGGGGAAACAGAAAATGACGGACAACTCGAACTTCTTCTGTCTCGGACCTTCCGGCAGCGGGAAGTCATTCCACATGAACAGTGTGGTCAGACAGCTGCATGAGCAGGGAACGGATGTGGTGATGGTGGACACGGGAAACTCCTATGAGGGACTTTGCGAATACCTCGGTGGGAAATACATCAGCTACACCGAGGAAAAACCCATCACCATGAACCCTTTCCGCATCCGCCGGGAAGAGATGAACGTGGAGAAGACAGGGTTCCTGAAGAACTTGGTTCTGCTCATCTGGAAAGGGGCGCAGGGTACGGTCACGCAAACGGAAGACCGACTGGTGGAACATGTCATCACGGATTACTACGATGCCTATTTCAACGGTTTCGAAGGCTTTACTCCCCGGCAACGGGAAGACCTTCGCCAAAGCCTTTTCATCGACGAGCGCAACAGCAAGGAACACGAGAAGGAAAGCGAACAGGAACGGGCCGTCCGCATAGAGGGCATCATCAACAAGATTGAGAGTCGCCGCAAGAAACTGAAGGTGAAGGAGCTGTCATTCAACTCATTCTATGAATATTCGGTGCAGCGGCTTCCCGACATCTGTGAGGAAAACCGCATCACGGACATCGAACTGGCGACCTACCGCTATATGATGAAAGACTTCTACCGGGGCGGCAACCACGAGAAGACGCTGAACGAGAACATGGACAGCTCGCTGTTCGACGAGACCTTTGTCGTCTTTGAAATCGACAGTATAAAAGATGATCCGCTGCTTTTCCCGCTGGTCACACTCATCATCATGGATGTGTTCCTGCAGAAAATGCGTATCAAGAAGAACCGCAAGGTGCTGGTCATCGAAGAGGCATGGAAAGCCATCGCTTCACCGCTGATGGCCGAATACATCAAGTTCATGTGTGCGCCCGTAAAGGTTGCATCGTAAATATCTCTTTGGCAAGAGATTAGGAAAGTGTTCTTTGAAAATGACCTATC
>NZ_JAJKHN010000003.1:117917-123462 GCF_020982715.1 Bacteroides sp. 1_1_30 | reverse complement strand
CCTTTCAGGGCTTGTGGCTGGTGTGTTTTTTTCGTAGGGCGTTGCCCTACGCTATATAATTAAGCCCTTTCAGGGCATCCCAATAAATATATAATTGTAAGGCTTTCAGCCTAACCGATAAATTCTCATTTAACTGCAAAATTCCCATTTTAACCGATAAATTCCCATTTATATAAATATTGATAATGCTAAATATGGATTCTGAAATAGTAAAATCTCTTAAGGCTTCTGCTTTCACATTGATTGTGGCTTTTGTCTGTGTGGCATTGGTTGGGCTGGCGCTCATTCCATTGTTGCCTGTCAAACTGAATCCGTCGCGGACCTTGCCCGGTTTCACGGTGAGATTCAGTATGCCCGGTACTTCAGCACGTGTGGTGGAAATGACGGCTACCAGTAAGTTAGAGGCAATGCTTGCCCGTGTGAAGGGTATTCGAGGGATTTCTTCCACTTCAGGAAACGGATGGGGAAGTGTCAGTGTGAATTTGGATAAACATGTGGATGCAGCGGTTGCCCGCTTTGAAGCTTCTACTATTATTCGTCAGACGTGGCCGGAATTACTGGATGGGGTGAGCTATCCGTATATTCAGATGCACAGTCCGGGGCAGAGTAATCAGGGGCCTTTTATGGCATTTACGATCAATGCACCCGCTACTCCTTTCTTAATTCAGCAGTATGCGGAAGAACATATAAAAACGCGTCTTGCACAGATTCCGGGAATTTATAAAATCAATCTTAGCGGAGCTACTCCGATGGAATGGCGATTGGAGTATGATTCGGAACAATTGCGTGCGCTTGGAATAAATACGGATGATATTCGTCAAGCTGTCCGGTTGCATTATCAAAAAGAATTTTTGGGTACTTATGATGTAGAACAGGGTGCTTCGGGCAGACAGTGGATACGTTTGGCATTGGTTCCCGAGCAGGAGGGCAGAGAGTTTAATGCGGAGCGGATAAAGGTAAAAATGAAAGATGGTAAAATCATAGGTCTGAATGAGCTGGTGAAGGTTTCCCGTATGGAGGAGCAGCCACAAAATTATTATCGGATTAATGGGCTGAATTCAATTTATCTGTCGATTGTTGCAGAGGAAACAGCAAATCAATTGGCATTGAGTGAAAAGGTAAAAGCATTTATGGATGATAACCAGCTATTACTTCCGGCAGGATATGAGATTCACACCAGTTACGATGCAACGGAATTTATTCAGGAAGAACTGGGGAAAATTTATTTGCGTACGGGAATGACTGTAGCAATTTTGCTCCTGTTTGTATTGTTGATCACCTTTAGTCTCAAATATCTTTTTTTGATTGTAATCAGTCTGACTGTTAATATGGCAATAGCTGTCATTCTTTATTATGCGTTCGGATTGGAAATGCAATTGTATTCTTTGGCGGGTATTACGGTTTCATTAAATTTGGTGATAGATAATACAATTGTAATGAGCGATCATTATTTGCGGCGTAGAGACCGGAAAGCATTTATGTCTATTCTTGCAGCCACGTTGACCACGATGGGAGCTTTGGTTATCATCTTTTTTCTGGATGAGAAGATACGTCTTAATTTGCAGGATTTTGCTGCGGTAGTGATTATAAATCTGGGAGTATCACTATTGGTCGCTTTATTCTTTGTTCCTTCTCTAATTGATAAAATAGGATTGAAACGAAGAAAGAAATCTTCTCTTTCAATAGTTCGATGGAAGATTGGGGAGGTGCGTTTCTTTGTGTGGATACGCTCAAGAATACGTCGGCTTCCAGTTTATTTCAGTCGTTGTTACAGGTGGCTGATACAAATACTTTGTCGTTGGAGGGTGGCGGTATGTATTTTGTTATTGTTGGCATTCGGACTACCGGTATTTCTATTGCCGGAAAAGATGAAAGGTGATGATAGATGGGCGAAAACTTATAATCAAACGTTGGGTACCACCACTTATAAGGAAAAGGTGAAACCAATAGTGGATAAAGCGTTGGGAGGTACTCTAAGGTTATTTGTGCAAAAGGTATATGAGGGGAGTTACTTTTCACGTAATGAAGAAGTAGTGCTTCATGCCAATGCTAATTTGCCGAATGGGAGTACACTTGAGCAAATGAATGCACTGATTAAGAGGATGGAAACTTATTTGAGCGAATTTAAAGAGATTAAACAGTTCCAGACATCTGTAGAAAGTGCCCGAAGAGCCTCTATTCATATCTATTTTACGAAAGAACACCAAAAAAGCGGTTTTCCTTATACGTTGAAAGCTAATATGATTAGTAAGGCGCTTCAACTGGGAGGTGGAAATTGGAGTATATATGGTTTGCAGGATCAGGGGTTCAGTAATGATGTACGTGAGAATGCGGGTTCTTTCCGGGTGAAAATGTATGGATATAATTACGATGCACTGTATGATTGGGTTGAAAAATTAAAAGCAAAGTTATTGTCTCACCGCCGGATTCGGGAAGTGACGATCGGATCTGATTTCTCCTGGTGGAAAGATGATTATATGGAATTCTACTTTAATCTGAATAAACAGCGGATGGCAGAGGAGGGGATTGGAGCCGGAAGGTTATTTTCTGCTATTCACCCGATATATGGGCGAAATATGGAAATAGGTTCGGTAATGGCGGAAGAGGGGACGGAAAAGATAAAACTTTCTTCGTGTCAGTCGGAAGATAGGGATGTGTGGGCAATGCAGTTTTATCCTTTTCAAATAGGAGAGAGGGAATATAAGCTTTCTGAATTGGCAACTGTGGAAAAAGGACAGATGCCACAGGAAGTGGCTAAGGAGAATCAACAGTATCGGCTGTGTTTGCAATATGAGTATATCGGTTCTTCGGAACAGGGAAATAAACTATTGAAAAAAGATCTGGAAGAGTTTAACGAGATTCTCCCGATGGGATATACTGCCAAATCGGAAGATAATAACTGGTCGTGGGGAGGAAAGGATAATAAACAATATCGTCTGCTTTTGATTGTGATTGCTATTATTTTCTTTATTACGAGTATCCTGTTCAATTCTTTGAAACAGCCGCTGGCCATTCTCTTTGTGATCCCAGTATCTTATATCGGTGTGTTTCTGACATTCTATTGGTTCAAACTGAATTTTGACCAGGGAGGATTTGCTTCTTTTGTTTTGCTTTGTGGTATTACGGTTAATGCGAGCATTTATATCTTGAATGAATATAATTCCGTTCGTAAACGTTTCCCGCGTCTATCACCGCTTCGGGCTTATGTGAAAGCTTGGAACACTAAAGTGATTCCTATTTTCCTAACAGTGACTTCTACCATTCTGGGATTCGTTCCTTTTATGGTAGGCATGGAAAAAGAAGGCTTCTGGTTTCCATTGGCGGCAGGTACTATCGGGGGATTGATAATGTCTGTAATCGGAGTGTTTATTTTCCTGCCAGTGTTTACATTGAAAAAGAAGTGTTTGGTGAAACCTAAAGCTATGCTTTAGCAACTGTAAAGCGTAGCTTTATCCTATCTAAAGCTACGCTTTATAAATCTTACCAATTGTTCCCTGCATTACTGTTACCGATAAGCATCTCCACACGTTGTTTATACAGATTTGCTCCTTCAGCGATATTCTTGCCGGCGTCTGCCGTTCCCATCCCATAAACAACAATAGGGGTTTGCCATGACATTCCCGAATGAATGGCATTTACCTGATAAGGACGTAATAATTCGTCCGTAGTGAAACGGTTTCTGCCTCCACTGCGATAAGCCTCGTATTCGGAACCCGTGGTCGTTACTACTGTCAGCGGTTTGCCGGCGACAGCCGGAGTCTTGGATAGAAAAGTAAAGACTTCATCCTGCCATTTCTTTAGTAATGACGGTGCAGACATCCAATAGAAAGGAAATTGATAGATGACAGCCGAAGCATCGGAAATGATTTTACTCCATTCATCTATATTGAAAACGATTTCCTGCGACAGTTCGTAAAGATTGAAAACCGCCACTCCTTCCATGTCACTGACAGCATCAACTAATGCTTTGTTTGCTTGTGATTCTTTGATGTTAGGATGTGCCAGTAGAATCACTACTTTTCTTAAATCTTTATTCATTTTAATCGGGTATTTAGGATGATACAATACTTACTATAATATATAAGGTGTAAAAATAAGAAAAAGTTCGCGAAAACCAATATCTTAATTAAAAATAAAACAATCCCTCTTTGCTTTTGAATTTGTATTTTTGCATCCACGTTCGTAAGGCGTCAGTTTAGATAATAATTTTATATATGATAGATTTTAATCAGTTTCCTTCTCCTTGTTATATCATGGAAGAAGAACTTTTAAGAAAGAACCTGTGTTTGATAAAAAACGTAGCCGACAGGGCGGGAGTGGAGATTATTCTTGCTTTCAAGTCGTTTGCCATGTGGCGTTCTTTCCCTATATTCCGTGAATATATAGACCATTCTACGGCAAGTTCGGTGTATGAAGCCCGTTTGGCACTGGAAGAATTCGGCAGTAAGGCACATACATATTCTCCAGCTTATACGGAACAGGATTTTCCTGAAATAATGCGTTGCAGCAGTCATATCACTTTCAACTCGATGCAGCAGTTCGAGCGTTTTTATCCGATGGTGGTGGCAGAAGGAAGTGGTATTTCTTGTGGTATTCGTGTAAATCCCGAATACTCGGAAGTGGAAACAGAACTTTATAATCCATGTGCACCCGGTACACGTTTTGGGATAACAGCCGATTTGTTGCCCGATGTATTACCGCAAGGCATTGAAGGTTTTCATTGTCATTGTCATTGTGAATCTTCTTCGTATGAGTTGGAACGTACATTGGAACATCTCGAAGCCAAATTTTCCCGTTGTTTTCCACAGATAAAGTGGTTGAATCTCGGTGGTGGACATCTGATGACCCGTAAAGACTATGATACCGAACATTTGATAACACTATTGCAAGGATTAAAAGCACGCCATCCTCATCTGCGAATTATCCTGGAACCCGGTTCGGCTTTTACATGGCAGACGGGAGTGCTGACTTCCGAAGTAGTGGATATTGTGGAAAGTCGTGGAATCAAGACGGCTATTTTGAATGTCAGTTTCACTTGCCACATGCCTGATTGTTTGGAAATGCCCTATCAGCCTGCCGTGCGTGGTGCCGAAATGGGAAACGAAGGAAAATATATTTATCGTCTCGGAGGAAATTCCTGTTTGAGTGGTGACTATATGGGATTGTGGAGTTTCGATCATCCTTTGCAAATCGGAGAACGTATTGTGTTCGAAGATATGATTCATTATACGATGGTCAAGACAAATATGTTTAACGGAATTCACCATCCTGCCATTGCTATCTGGACCAAAGAGGGGAAAGCTGAAATATACAAGCAATTTTCTTATGAAGATTATCGTGGCCGAATGAGTTGATAATCAAAATGATTGTTTTGCGGTCGATGCAAAGTGAACAGATTTCTGTGAAAAAAGTAGGCAGAATGTTTGCAGGTTTACGGAAAATCCCTACCTTTGCAACCGCAAACGAAAAAATGCGGAAATAGCTCAGTTGGTAGAGCATAACCTTGCCAAGGTTAGGGTCGCGAGTTCGAGTCTCGTTTTCCGCT